>JANOHH010000710.1:0-3246 GCA_031406395.1 Verrucomicrobiota bacterium
TATTGACCACCGGAATGTTCTGCTGCTCGCTGATCAGCGCCAGCGGCAGCACATCCACCAATCGTTGATTCGGCGTCGCACAACGCGGCGGCGGGCGCATCACGTCCGAGGCAATCACCACGCTCAACTCCGCGCCTGCGCCCAGGTGTTCCTTCAGGTCGTGCAACGCCACCACGCCCAGCAGCCGATGCTCGGCGTCAACGACGGGCAGAAAATTATTTGCGCTGGTCAGAAAGCGGTCGGCAATTTCCCGCAGCGACGCGGTCTCGCGCACGGGCGGCACCGGGGCGAGCATAACATCGCCCACCTTCTGCGCTGTGGCCGCGCCGAAGCGCGTGGTTTCCTCGCCGTCCGCGAGGCCTTTCAGCCGCAACGGTTCAGTGTAAATGGATTCCTTTTCCAGCCGGCTGGCAATGACAATGGCCATCACGCAGCCCAACATGAGCGGCGGCACCAGCGAGTAATCCAGCGAAATCTCGAACACCATGATCATCGCCAGAAACGGCGACCGCGTGGTGGCGGCCAGCACACTGCCCATGCCCACCAACGCAAACGAACTCGTCGGCAATTCCAGCGCGACACCCAAATGGTGCAGTGTCACCCCGAATACTCCGCCGAGGCTGGCTCCGAGAAACAGCGTGGGCGTAAACACCCCGCCCACCGTGCCCGAACTCACCGTAAAGACCGTGGCCAGCAGTTTGGCCAGAAACAATCCGCCCAGCAGCGCCAGCGGCAATTCATTTTGCAGAATGCGATTCGTCACCACATAGCCGTTCCCCCAGACGCCGGGGAATTCGATGGCGATGAGGCCCACCACCAATCCGCCCAGGGCCATCTTGACGTAGATTGGCTGGCGCACCTGATCAAAATGTCCCTTCACCTGGCGGATCATCTTGAGGAAGATCGCGCCCAGCACTCCGCAGCCCAAGCCCAACAGCACAAACCACGGCAACTGGAGCACACTCGTGAACTCGAACGGCGGCACGACATACCAGGGTTTGATCCCAAAGAAACTCCGCGAAACCATCGCCGCGATCACGGAAGAGAACACCAACGGCCCGAACAGATTCATGGAAACATTTCCCAGCACGATCAGCGAAGCGAACACCGCACCCGCAATCGGCGCGTTGTAGGCCGCCGCGATGCCCGACGCCGCGCCGCAGCCCACCAGCAGGCGCAGTCGATACGGCGGCCAATGCGCGAGCTGCCCCAGCTTCGAGGCGAGCGTCGCCGTCAGTTGCGTGATGCCGCCTTCGCGTCCAATCGAAGCGCCCGTGCCGATGCTCATCAGCGACGAGATGGCGTTCACGAGTCCACTCCGCAGCGGCAATTTGCCGTCCCCGGCCACCACGACTTCCAACATGTTCGTCGAACCTTGCCGCCCCACGAGGCGAAAGCCCCAATGCAGCACCAGACCCGCGATCAGCCCGCCCGCGGTGGGAATGAGCACCCGCTCCCATCCCGGCAGCATCTCCGCGACGACGACGGGGTCGCCCGGCTGGCGCAGGAAGAAAAATTTGATTGCTTCGATGGCATGAAAGAAAACGAGGTTCACCAACCCGCCCAGCACGCCTACGCCGCCGGCAAGGGCGAGATGCAAAGCCTCTTCGCGCGGGGCAAACTTCTCGCGCAATTGAAGCGCCCGCCGCCAATGCTGGCGGAGATAACTGCGCGCCCGCAGGACCAACGGGTTGTTCAGCCAGGTTCGCACGCGATGATTAATACAGCTCCGTTGCGCTTTGACGAGCCCTTTGCGGACGGGCCGGCGGCCGGAACTTACGGCAAGACCACGCGATAAAAACTCATCACATTGGTGCTGGAGGCTGGATCAAGAAACAGGAACATGCCGGGCCCAAAAATGTTCGTGGCAATGGCCTGCCAACTGTTGAGATTGGTAGAGGCATCCATCACGAAGCTGCTGCCCGCCGGGCCGCTGATGCCGAAGCCGAATTCACCGCCCGTGAATCCCGGGGTGCCCGCACCGCTGGAAGAGACTACCACCAAAGCAGCCGGCACACCGAGCACGCTGGTAAAACTATTGCTAACCGCCACCGAATACTGGCCCGCTTGCGATGGTTGCACGTCTGGAATCAGCAACACGGAATTGGTGGCGGCAGGGAGCGGGAAAGCATCCTTGCGCCATTGGTAGGCGAGCGGAGTTTGCGCGGTGGCCATAACAGTGAAGGCGACGGGGCTGCCCTGGGTAATGATTTTGTCCTGCGGCTGTTGAGTAATGAGCGGCACGTCCCCTACCCTGACTTGCGCAACGACACTGGTCAGCATTCCCAGGATGTTGGTCAAGACAACCGAATAACCGCCGGCGTCATTGGTTTGGGCCCCGGTCACACTGTAACCCGAATTCGTGGCGCCCAGAATTTCCGCGCCGTCTTTGCGCCATTGGTAAGTGGGGGCGGGATTGCCGGTGGCCGTCACGCTGACCGTGAAATTGGAGCCCACACCTATCGTCTGAGAGAAGGGCTGCACCGTAATGGCCAGCGGCGAGTAAACCGTAAGCGTGGCACCCGCGCTGATAACGCTGCTCAGAAAGTTGCTAACCTGGCAGGTATAGGTGGTGACGTTGCCAGCCGGGACGCTCGCAATGGTATAAGCGGAGTTGGTGGCGCCCGGAATGAACACCCCGCCTTTCTTCCAGAAGTAATTGAGCGGGGTGCCGGTGGCTGTGACGGTGAAAGTAGCGCTTTGCCCTTGCGTGACAATGAGGCTCACCGGCGGTCCGGTGATAGCCGGGGCAACCCCCACCTGCAAAACCCCATTACTGCTCGTGTTGCCGCCCGCAGCATTGCTGACAAAGACCGAGTAATTGCCGGCATTGGCCAGTTGGACATTGTTCAGGGTGTAAGACTGAAAGGTGGCCCCAACGAGGTTCGTGCCATCCTTGCGCCACTGAAAGAGGTTGGTCGTCGGATTATTGACCACCGCGGAGAAAAATACGTTCGCCCCGACATTGGTGAAGCGACTAACGGGTTGGGTGACAAATTCCGGGGGATACAGATCCCCATAGAGCCGGCCAAGGTATGAGCGATTGGTGTTGCTGATGGTGGTGAAAGCGCCGCCAGTCAGGATGGCCCCATCACTCTGGACCGCCAATGCTTGAACGAGATTATTGATGCCGAAAGTGGAAAAGCTGGTGTCGCGCGTGCCGTCGGCATAGAGGCGGGCCACACGGGTGAGACTAAAAGCAGCGTAGGTTAGAAAGTCGCCGGCAATCACAACGCTGCTGTCGGG
>JANOHH010000749.1:0-1605 GCA_031406395.1 Verrucomicrobiota bacterium
GTCGTGGATCATCCCGCGGGCACCCTGGTGGAAACCACGGGCAAACTGCGCGCGGGAAAACCCTTCCCGCCGCACGAACTCTGGACCCTGCGCCCGCTGGCTGCGCTGAAGCAGGCAACCCGCAGCGACGGCCAGGATGTCAGCCAAGCATTCGCCCGGACAGATCGGCAGATGGTTTCGCCGGTGCGTTTGCGCGACCCGCAGTTGCGGGGACTGGCCGAGCCGTTTTCCGTGACCATGGATTTCGGGGAACTACCCGCCGACCGTCCGCTAGTTCTCGTCTTGAATGGCTGGCTGCGCTTTGGCGGCGGCATGGCCAACATCGCGGCCTCATTGGACGCCAGCCTGCCGTTCCCTTTTCCCACGCTCGAAGCGGAATTGCCCGATGGCACTTGGAAGCCCGTGCCCGTGGAAGTCGGCGCGCCGGCCGGCAAGACCAAAAGCATCCTTGTTGACTTGGAGAAAAAACTGCCGCCGGGCGCCCGCCGACTGCGGCTGACCATGGCTTTTGAAATTCACTGGGACTCGGCGGCGCTGTGCGAGAAAACCGCCGCCGAACAGAACCACCAAAAAACCCTGCTCCCCGACCACACGGATTTGCGATGGCGCGGGTTCAGCAAACATGCCGTGTTGCCTGACTACCTGCCGCTCACGCCGGAATACGACCGGGTCGAATTTGCGCCCCCGTGGCGACGCACGCCGGCTGGTTGGTGTACGCGCTACGGCGCCGTGGATGAATTGGTCAAAGATCAGGACGACGCGCTGGTGCTCCTGAACGGGGGCGACGAACTGGCCCTGTCGTTCAAGGCCGAACGACTCCCACCAAAACCTCCCGGCTTCGTGCGCAGTTTCTTTCTCTACGTCGTCGGCTGGGACAAGGACGCCGATTTCCATGTGACCGAAGGGTGGCGCGTCGAGCCGATGCCATTCGTCGGCATGGATGATCAGGCCTACGGAAGGCTGACTCGCCCCACCGGACCGAGCGGAAGCCTGATGGACAAGCACAATAGCCGTTGGGTCGGTCCAATGACGTTTAACCGAAAGCCGCAAGTGACGCGCTAGCAAATCTTCATCTGTTTGCCAAGCCCGCCAAAGAACGGCGAGAATCGATTGATGACTTTGGCGACGCTCAGAGAATCAGACCTCGAGCGTCCTGCATTTTTCCAAGAGCGACCCGCTCGCACCCTTTCCGTCAAAGCTGGAGCAGCAGTTAAGAGGCTGAAGTCGCCACGCGATGTTCGTGCTACCTGAGGCGATGAAAGATGGGGATTTACTTTTCCCCTTCGACGGAGAACATGAGCCATCAACCAAAAGCAAAAGACTCAGCCATGCTCGCCACTGTGAACGCACGAATGCCAATTCGACGCCCTCAAGAAGACTTTGGGACGGGCAGCCAGCCCGGGTTTTTGCCCGTGAATTGCAACAACAGAGGATGTGACGAACCGCGGCGAGGCACCCGGCTACCGGCATTGGGCTTCACCCTGATCGAGCTGTTGGTGGTCATTGCCATCATCGCCATTCTCGCCAGCATGCTGCTGCCGGCATTGACCAAGGCCAAGGAGAAGGCGAAGGGCATCCAGTGCATGAGCAACATGAAACAACTGG
>JANOHH010000069.1:0-1612 GCA_031406395.1 Verrucomicrobiota bacterium
CTATCCACAAGGTGTTTCGGCGGAAATGACAATCAAAGCGGTCGGACCAACGCAAAGGCGCAAAGACGCAATGGTGCAGAAGCGCTGAGCCGCAAAAGATTTTAAGATGGGTCTCTCCTCCGGTTGGTGAAGCCCAGAATCTGGTTTTGTTCTTCGCTGTTCACTTCACTTGGCGACCTTGCGTTAGATGCCGTTTCAAAGTTAACCGGCGCGCTAAATCAAAGCCCGCGATTGGCCCGCCATAACAACCCCACGCCGAGGAATTGGCAGATCAGATTCGGCACCCAGAGAATCAAATGGGGAAACCACTGGGGTTGCCGATCCAGCGAAATGCCCAGCATGGTCATGCCGTAATAGACCAGCACCAGCAACAACGCGATGGCGAAACCAATATTCGTCTCCCGCCGTTGCACCCGAATGCCCAACGGAATGCCGAGCAGAGTGAAGCTAAAACAGGCGAAGGAATACGCGAGCCGCCGGTGCATCTGCACACGCACCGGCGAAGTTACCCGGCGAAGCTCACTTTCCAACCGGGCGTTCGATGCAACCGTTTGACCACCGCTCGCATTTGTCCAGCTAAGCTTGTTTTCCAGTTCGCGCAACTCCACGCGGAGTTGACCAAAAGTCATGTCGCTGATGGGGTTGGACTCGCTGCGCTTGCGTTCGCCCACGGGGAACGACTCCGTCAGATACTCGCCCGAAATGGGGTCGCCGTGATCGCCGGTGAACCGGATGCCGTTCGCGTCATACAAATGCATCACATACGTCTGGTTGGTGGGATTTACCTCCAGTTTGCCGCGCGCGGCGTGAATCGTCGCCACATCATTTGTCCCCCTAGCCAGGATGTAAACCATGACGTCTTCCAATTGGCCGTCGCGATTTTTACCAATAAAAAACACATACCCAGGAATATCCCGAATATGCCGACCCTCAGGCAACAGGCGGGAGGTAGCAACCTCGGCTGTGAACCGAAACAGAATGTCCTTGTACGCCATGCGGGAGCGCGGCCCCCATTCCAGGTTCACCATTGCGCTCAGACCGCTCAGAACCAAACTCAAGACCAGAATGGGCGCGATGAGCGACACCAGACTGATGCCACTGGCGCGCGCCGCCGTGAGTTCCTGATCCGCGCTGAACCGGCCAAATACCAGCAGCGTCGAGGTGAGCATGGCCATCGGCAGCGCGAATACCCAGATGAACGGGATCAACAGCCCGATGGATTTCGCCACCACGCCCAGCGACGCCTGACGGTTGACGAGCAAGCCGAGGATTTCCTTGAGCACGTCCCCCAGCAACAGCACGAAGGTGAACACCAGCAGCGTCATGACCAGGGTGGTGACCACCTGGCGCAGCAGATATCGTTGCAGTGTTCTCAAAGTCGCGTGGCAATTTGCAAGTTCAGCCCGGGGGAAACAATGAAAAGAATCGTGGCGGAATTCAGACGTGCGCCTTAGCCAGAGACCATTGAGTGCCGGCCTGATCGCGGATTTTCAGCCCGCAACCTGACGCCGTCCGATGCCAGCAAGGCGACTCAATTCAAATCGTGACGGTGTGAGGCGACTGAGCCTTGCAGACAAGTCAGCGACCAAACTTCGCAGCCAATCATATTGCC
>JANOHH010000070.1:0-3543 GCA_031406395.1 Verrucomicrobiota bacterium
GCGGTAATGACGGTCGGCGAGTTCCGCGGCTTCCTTGAAGTGTTGCACCGCATCCGGCCGCCACTTCGCCATCGCGCCAAGTTTTGTTTCGTAGGTCAACGCGGCCTCCAAGACTTTGCGTTCCACTTCGCGTTGCACCACGACGAGGGAAACTTCGGCCTGCGTCTGACGCGCCCGGGCCGCCTCGATGTTATCCCCGTTCCGCTGCCACAGCGGCAACGGCAGCGACACCCCGACGCCGATGATTTGTTCGCGGTCGCCCGCGCGCTCCTCGGAATAAGTCGGCCCCACCGCAATGCCGGGGAAACGTTCGTTCCGGGCGAGGTCAACCCGGAACCCTTGCTGGGCGAGTTCCGTCGCCCGCAGGCGCAATTCGAAGTTGTTCGTGCGTGCCCGGGCCAGGAGCGTTTCCGTTTCCGCTCGCGGCGGAAAGGCCAATTCCGCTGACGTGACGCGCAGCGGTGCGTTCGGCGCGCCGCCCCGCAGTTGGTTCAATTCCAGCAGCGCGGCTTGCGCGGCCAGCGTTGCGTCGCTTGCCCGGCGCTGCATCGTCAGTTCCGTGGCTTCGATGATGCGCGTTTCCAGCACGGGCGTCAGTCCCGCCGAGTCGCGTTGCACCAGCACTTCGCGCAAGGCTTGAAAACGGTCGGCCACTTCACCCGCCGCCAACGCTTTTTCCTGTGCGGCGAACAAGCCGTAAGCCAGCGTCCGCACGCGCCCGGCCAGCGCGAGCTTGAAGCGGGCGAAACCAAGCTCCGCCAGTTCCACCTCGCGATTGGCAATCGCCTTGCGCAAGCCGATGCGTCCGGGCCACTCGAACGGTTGGATCACCGATACCGACCAGGCGACGCCCTCGGCGGAAAGTCCACCGGCGGAAACGCGCTTCTGGCCCACGCCCCCGGCCACTTCGGGATTGGCCCATCGGCCGGCGGTTTTGCGTCCGGCTTTGGCCGCCCCCAGTTCGGCTTCGTAAAACTTGAGTTCGGGATTGTGCTCCAGCGCCTCGGCCACGAGCACGTCCAGCGACAGACTTGGCGTTGCCGGCGCTGCATTTGTTTCCTGACATTTCGCCGTCAGCGTCATCACGCCGACCAGCGCCGCGGTCAGGAACGGCGGCCAACCAAAATTTAATCGTTTCATAAAATCACACACTGCAACCAAAGGAAATAAAAGGGAAACCATTCAGGCGTGGACCACGCCCGACAACGAGAGGGAAATCCTGCGGAACGCAGGATTAAGTAATCAGCGAAGGCGCACGCGCGGGGAGCGCCGTGCGAAAGGAAAACTGCCAGTAATGGGAAAGCTGTGGTGGCGCTGTGCCCGGTGGCGCCAGACCGGAAGGTGGTGGCGCGACGTGAAGTTCAGAAACCCAATTCAAGCCGGGCGCGCAAAACAGCATGGGCATCGCGACGGCATCCGGCAGGGGAACACTGATGTACCGGGATGTCGAAGCATACTTTCCGTCCGCGGCTTCATGGTTGTCGGTATCGTGCTCGTGCGAGCCAGACGCATCCGCGTCGTGGTCGGCGTGATCGGCGTGGTCAGCGTGACGCTCGTGAATCAGGCCGGCATACTCCAGGAACGCGTGCGATGACGCCGGCAGCCACGATAGCGCCAGCACAACGGCCATGATGTTTTTTAAGCACCGCACAGCCATCATTGATGACTGAAAGGCCCGATCCATTCAATCAATTCCTTGGCGTAATTCAAAGCCCAGCCGGGGGGGCGGCAGTAGTGTTAAATGAAGATCATATCTTTGGTTGGCTGGCTTGCGCGCAATCACTTCCTCGAGCGTCGACCACCTGGACCACGTCGGGACTGTAACTTTTCCCCTCGCGGCGGCTTAGTAAGCAGCAACGTAACTATGAAGAAACCAGACTGCTCCTCCGGGCCCAGCGGCGACCACAACCGCGCCGAAGTCAAAGCGCGTTGGAATCCTTACTGGGTCGGCATCGGGATCGGTGGCTTGAACTGGTTTGCATTCGGCCTCGGCAATCAACCGCTCGGGATATCCACCGCGCTCCCGATTTTGGGCAGCAATGGCGGGTTTCCCTGGGATGCTCGTCGTCGGGGTGCTCTACGCTCTGAGCCTTACCTGTAGTTGTCCGACTGGTGGCGGACAGGTGGCAAAAGCGGTAAAATATCTATGGAATGGACCCTTATTTGGATTGTGGGTGCGGTCATCGTGGCGATGATTCTGATGAAACGCATTTCCTCGGCCTCGCCGGAAATGCTGCGCAAACATTTGGCGGAAGGCGCGCTGGTGATTGACGTGCGTTCGCCGGAGGAATACCGCCGCGACCACGTGCCCGGGGCGTTGAACATTCCCTTGAACGAACTGGGCGACCAAGTGCCGCTGCAGGTGCCGGACAAAGACAAGGTGCTGTTGCTGCATTGCCTGAGCGGGATGCGCAGTCTCAATGGGCTGCGGCAACTGCAACGCCTGGGTTACAAGCACGTCTTCAACCTTGGCTCACTGGCCCGGGCCAAGCAGATTGTGAACGCGCCCCCGAATCGTTGACGGATATTGCCTGGCTAAGTCGTATCCCTGGAGTTGAAAACGGTGAGAACCACGAAGGGACACGAATTCAAACGAAGGGGATTGAACCTTTCCCGCGCTGAACTCGACTGGCAGACTCAGGTTTTGGTGACCACAACCCGGTCCTCCCAAAGCCCGGTTTTGACTTCTTCCTATTGGTGTCCATTCGTGTCCATTCGTGGTTGAACTGAATCGTTCCAGCTAAGCCGGCTGCTACTGTGCAAGGCGGCGCTTAACCGAATCCAGGCAAGTGAAATTGGGGTGGAACAAACGCAGAGCCGCTGAGAACGCGGAGCGGCGCCGAGAATTCCGGTTGAGGATACGAACACCGAACGGTGTGCGGCCCGTGGCCAGTTCCCCTCCGCGATGCTCTGCGGACTTTGCCGTGCTATCTCCCAACCTCGTTGCGTACGCCGAAGATTTTTCAGGAGCGCGGGCGGTCCCCGCCCGCAGCGCTTCGCCAGCGGGGAGTCGTCCGGATTATCTGCCTACTGCTCGGCCGTTCACCCGCTGCGACCGGGGACCGGTCGCGCTCCTTGGGTTGCGGCTTGGCCGCGCTATGTCTCTGCGTTTCTCCCACCGATCCGCAACCGCATTTGTCCGGCTTAACCAATTTCTTCCACCACGGCGTTGGGGCCGTTGGCGCCGATGATTCGCACCGATCGGCCTTTCTCCACCATTTCACCACGCGTCAGGACATCGAGGAGTTCGTCGCCAAATCGGGCCTTGCCGCCCGGATACAGTTGGGAAACAGCCACACCCGTCTGACCGATGCGCGCTTGCTGTTGTTGCTCCACGGCGGCGACGGAAATAACCCCGCTGGCCGTTTGCGAGACCAGTTTCTGGAAGAGATTCGTCTGTGGAAGAAACCGCGCCAGGATCAGCACGAGGACAAATGAGATAAGGACCGCCATGCTGATATCCCGCAAAGGCAGTTGCAGTTGGGGGAAGGTGGGCAGCGTGGGGGCGCCCGGATACATGTCCACCATCCCCATGACGATGGC
>JANOHH010000774.1:0-4543 GCA_031406395.1 Verrucomicrobiota bacterium
GCACGTCGGTGCGGACGCGGGTGTTAGGTCCTTCGGTGAGTGACCAGCCGTAATTGCCGCCCGCCTTCACGCGGTAAATCATTTCCCATTGTTCCCAACCGACGTCTCCGACCCAGAGGTCGCCAGTCGCCCGATCAAAGCTCATGCGCCAAGGATTCCGCAGTCCGAACGCGTACACCTCTGGTCGCGCGCCGGGCGTTTTCACGAATGGATTCTCGGCCGGGACTGCGTAGACATTCGTGCCGGCGACCTGATCCACATCCAGGCGCAGAATGCCGGCCGAAAGATCGCTGATGTCCTGACCGGTCTTGAAGCGGTCGTCGGGTGGATCGGGGCCGGCGGAGTCGCCCGTGGAGATGTAGAGCAAGCCGTCGTTGCCGAAGGCAAGGATACAGCCGTTGTGGCCACCGCCCTGCCACCGGAGGATGACCGTTTCGCTCCCCGGAACCATAGCCGGCGGTGACGATCCGTTTAGTTTGAAGCGCGACACGTGCGAACCATCGGGCCGGTCACCCGCTAGTACGTAACAAATGAAGATATAGCCGTTTTCCGTGAACCGGGGATGAAACGCCATCGCATAAGCGTTTTCGAAAGGTTGATGCCCTTGGCTCAAATCAAAGACCAGTTCCGCGCGCTCCACATCCGGCCGATTGGGGAAGGAATATAAGTTGCCGCCTTGCTCCAGAAGAAACCAACGATCCGCACTGGGCACGAGCGCGAGGTCCACCGGGTGATTAAATGCGAGTTTTGGAAACAGACGTTGAACGGTAAAAGGCGCCGGTGGGTTCGGCGAGCCGACTACCCGGTTTGCGGTCCAAGGTGGTCGTGGGGCAGCGGTAGTGACCCCAACCAGGAAGAAGACTGCGCAAGCGCCAATCAGCTGCGGTAAAAGACGGACGGAGAAACCAGGAGGCATAGGCGATAATTGATTGTTCAGCGCAACGGTCGCCCTCAGCTAGCGGTGCGGCGGGATGAGACTGGCTTGAACACCGGAGACTGCGGCTGGCCATCCAATTCATCAGTGCAAGACGAGGCCTTTACCTCCCGCCGGAATCTCGTCGCCAGCCTGACTTTTGAAATCCTCAGCATTGGTCGCGGCGCAGGCCACGGAATCCAATCACCCTGTCGCAAAGCATCCAGGATGCAACTTGGGCGCAAAGCCAACCGGTAAGTCTTCATTGCTGTTGCGGGATAATCCTTCCTTGGCAACCGCAGAGTCAATCGCGGATTTTTTTGCGCGGTGACGCGCGAACCGTCGAAGAGTTGTTGCGGGTTTGCCGCAATTCCGAATCGGGCAAAAGCGTTCCTCATTGGAGATGCCTTTTTGCTATGCGGTTTCCAACCGGGCGGCTACAATTTTCCCCATGACCACCGTCCACCCGGCCAGCGGCAATATTGTTGCGCGGTTGCGGGAACGCGCGAATCTGGTTTTGATTCGCGCGGCATTGCGTCCCGCAAGCCGGTGCGCCTTCACCTTGATCGAACAACTGGTGGTCATCGCCACAACCAATCCTTCAGTGATGGCCATGCTGAGTGGATTGGCCAAACGCGCTTCCTGGGTGCCGCGGGCAATCCGGACCCAAACCCGCTTTGGGTTTACCCTTGGTCGTGGACTTGGACGTGGGTCGAGTAGCCGCCCCGCACGCCAGCCCACCGTCCGAAACGTTAACCTTAGGAACCACGGTAGGAGCGGCTTGGTGCACAGCCCTGGAGGGTTGGTCATTGCACCGTCAACGAAGTCTCCCGATTCATCGGGCTGGCGGAAATTCATCTCCGAGAACGGAGAGATTTGTCCAAGTATTTGAGCGATTCTTCCTAGGTTTCCACCGGAAGCACCGTGTATTCTTGGCTCGCAATTTATGACTGAACTTCGCTTTGCTGTCATTGGAACCGGGTTTTGGGCGCGCTATCAACTCGCCGCCTGGCGCGAGTTGGCCGGGGCGCGCTGCGTGGCCCTCTACAACCGCACCCGCGCCAAGGCGGAGAAGTTGGCCGGGGAGTTTGGAGTGCCCATGGTCTACGACAACGCCGAAGAACTCCTCCGCCGGGAGCAGCCCGACTTCGTTGACATCATCACCGACGTGAACACGCATCGCGGGTTTGTGGAATTGGCCGCGGCGCACCAGATTCCCGTTATCTGCCAGAAACCGCTCGCCCCCACCCTCACGGATGCCCGGGCCATGGTCGCCACCTGCCAGCAGGCCGGAGTGCCGCTGTTCGTCCACGAAAACTGGCGCTGGCAGACGCCGCTCCGGGAACTGAAGACCGTCCTGGACACGGGCCGGATCGGCCGGGTGTTTCGGGCCCGAGTGACCTACGCGAATAGCTTTCCCGTCTTCGATAACCAGCCGTTTCTGAAGGAGCTGGAGCAATTCATCCTCACCGACATCGGCACGCATGTTCTGGATACAACCCGGATGCTCTTTGGCGAGGCTACGACCCTCTGTTGTCGCACGGCCCGCGTGCATTCGGATATCCGCGGCGAGGACGTGGCCACCGTGATGCTAGGCATGACCTCGGGCGCGACGGTGACTTGTGAAATGAGCTACGCGAGCCGGGTCGAGCACGACCGCTTCCCCGAAACGTTCGTTTTCACCGAAGGCGAGCGAGGCTCCGTCGAGCTGGGTCCGGATTATTGGATTCGGATCACCACTGCGGACGGCACGCAAGCCCGGCGCTGTCCGCCGCCGTTTTACGCTTGGACAGATCCGCGCTACACCCTGGCGCAAAGCGCGGGCGTCGCTTGCAATGCCAATTTGCTTGGCGCGTTGCGAGGCGATCACCCGGCGGAAACCACCGGAGTGGACAACCTGAAAACGCTGCAATTGGTGTTCAGCGCCTACGAGTCCGCGGCCAGCGGTGCAACCCTCAAACTCGTCTGACCCGTTTAGCGCACGAACCAAAAAACCAGACCAGCGGAAGGTTCGCAACCGGGTCGGGGCGACCAACTGCGGTCCCCCGAAGAAAATCCGGTCACACTCCACAAGATCGGCCGCTCTTCGCGCCAGCAGAAACAGACTGACTTGATTTGTGATGCCGGCCTAATACGCTTTCACCCATGCCCGAATCGCAAAAGAGCTCGCCGTTGGAAAAACTGCTGGCCGTGGCGGGTCGGCTGAAGTTTCGGCCGCATCGCATCAACCATCTGGTCGATGAAAAGGGGCGGCATGAATTGAAATTGCCGGAGAACTTTCCGTTTGTGGTGAGCTTGTTTCATCTTCGCGCAGGGGCGATCACCCAACGCCTGACCTGGCATCAACGCCTGGAACTGTTGGTGCCGCTGGACGGACCGCTGCGGGAGCGCATGGGCGAGCTGGTGGTGGAACTGCTGCCCGGTGACGTGCTGGTGGTGGATCAGCTCAAGCCGCACCAGGCGGTCAATGACCCGGGTCTCAACACCCGCGTCCTTGTGTTGTCGTTTTTGCCAGAGTGCGTGTTCACCCCCGGTTCAACGCCGACCGATTATGCTTTCCTGCTTCCCTTTCATCGCAAAGTCGAAGGGCAGCCCCGCGTGTTGCGATCCAGTTCCGTCCAAGCGGGCGAAGCGCATGATGCCATCAGACATTTGCTGGAATCCTTTTTTGAGCGGCGTGAATTTCATCGGGAAGCCGGCTGCAAAGCCTGGCTCCTCGTGTTGTTGAACATGCTGATCCAGGAGTTTCGGGATTCCGCCCTCGAACGGGTCGAACTCCTGCGGCGCCAGGAACAGGTGGCCCGCCTCAAGCCCGTATTCGACCACGTGCGCGAACATTACGCCAGCCGGGTTTCGCTGGAGGCCGCGGCCAGAATGTGTGGGATGAGCAAAGCGGTGTTTGGCCGCGCCTTCAAAACAGCTGCGGGCATGGCACTGGGCGGCTACTTGAATCAAGTTCGTATGACCCACGCCATGGAATTGCTGGAGGAAACTAGCGAGTCGATCGCTTCGATTGCCCTCCGACTCGGATTCAGCGACCAAAGCCATTTCGACCGCCGCTTTCGCCGCAAATTCGGCCGCACGCCCAGCCAGCATCGGGCTGGTTTAGCCCAAACCCGCTAGCCACAGCAGCCAACGCTGGAAGTTTCTTTCCGGTTGCCGCGCGCATGCTTCCCGCCGCTGCCCCGAACAGCGTGAGCAGCCACGACTTTCAGCGCTGAGTATGGGTGAACCCAGAGACTATTGGGCTCCCAAATCCGCGAGTGATGTTTCCGGTTGTCTTTTTCATTCTAATCTTTGGTGCATCCGTTCAAGCCGCCGTCCGGCATTTGGCGTAAACATTCTGGTATGTCGAACTACAAGCCCCCCGCACAGCGTGGCTTTACGCTCATTGAACTATTGGTCGTCATCGCCATCATCGCGATTCTCGCGGCGATGCTCCTGCCCGCCCTCAGCCGGGCCAAGCTCAAAGCGCAGGGTATTTCGTGCATGAGCAATGGCAAACAACTGGGCCTGGCCTACATCATGTATGCGAACGACAATAGTGATATTGCGCTGCCCGGGGCCGGGTACGGCACCGTACCCGAATGGTGCAAAGGTTGGTTGGGGACTGCCGCCCTCGAGGCATTC
>JANOHH010000792.1:0-1752 GCA_031406395.1 Verrucomicrobiota bacterium
GTCACTCCGTGCGCGCCGTTTCCAGAACGTCGGGCAGCGGCGCGCACGGAGTGACGCGCCCCACCTCTGCGATTCGCGTCCATTCGGGTCCGCCCGTGGTTAACATTCTTTTTCCATGAATCTCTCGGAGATGAAGCAACTTCTGGCGCAGGGCGACATTCGCCTGACGCGGTCGCTCGGCCAGAATTTCATGCACGATGGCAATCAACTCCGGCGCATGGTGGACGCAGCGGAGTTGACGAAGCGGGACAAAGTCCTGGAAATCGGACCGGGGCTGGGGCCGCTGACCGAGTTGCTTTTAGAGCGCGCCGGTTCGGTTCTGGCGATTGAGAAAGATGCGCGGTTGGTGGAAGTATTGCGGGAGCAATTGAATTCAAAATTCAAAATTCAAAATTCAAAATGTGAGTTATTACACGACGACGCGCTGGAGTGGCTCAAACGCGAGCCCCGCGATTGGAGCGATTGGAAACTGGTGGCGAATCTGCCGTACTCGGTGGCATCGCCGATTCTGGTCGAACTGGCCTTGATGCGCGGTCGCCCGGAGCGCATGGTCGTGACGCTGCAACTCGAAGTGGCGCGCCGGCTCATGGCGGGAGCGGATGATGACGATTACGGCTTGCTCACCCTGCTGGTGCAGCTCGATTACGAACCGCGCGGTTGGTTCAAAATTCCGGCGGGTTGCTTTTTTCCGGAGCCAGATGTGGATTCGGCGTGCGTGGTTCTGGTGCGCCGGGCCACCCCCCTGTTGACGGACGCGCACCGGGCGGCGTTTGTGAAAGTCGTGAAGCGCGCGCTGTCGCAGCGACGGAAGATGATGGCCAAACTGCTCAAGGCCGATTGGCCGATGGAAAGATTGCAGGCCGTCATGGCGTCCCTCAACCTCTCGCCCCAGATCCGGGCGGAGAAGCTGAGTTTGGAGCAGTTTGTGGAGCTGACGCAAAGGCTATTGGCGTAGCGGCGTCTCGGCAGAGCGCCGCATTATTGAATTCTCCCGGCAGATGGCGGCAGTCTGCCGACGTGCGGCTGAGATAATTGGTTTGCGGCTTTCTCCCGAAAGCCGCTACGCTCGCATCATGAAACCCGCGCCGCTCACGCCGCAGCCGGAAATGCATCATCTGCCGCGCCTCGCTCCGGAGTTTTATCGCGAATTCGCCGTGGTGCAATGGACCCTCACGCTGGAGCGCCGCGCCACCGGTTGGCTGGACGAGACCTTTCATCTCCATTTCCGCGAACTGCTGCTCCACGCCGCCGCACGCGAAGGCTTGTTCTGTCCCGTCTATGTCCTTATGCCCGACCATCTGCATCTGCTCTGGATGGGCTTGCGCCCGGACAGCGACCAGCGCAACGCCATGAAATTCCTACGCAAACATCTGACCGTTGAACTGGCGCAACGCTCACCCGGCGACGTGGAATTTGAACTGCAAAAGCAGGCGCACGACAGCGTGCTGCGGGAAGAAGACCGGCTGCGCGGCGCATTTGAAAAATCGTGTTACTACATTCTCAACAATCCCTGCCGGAAGAAACTGGTGAACCATCCGCGCGACTGACCGCATCTGGGCGCGGTGGTGCCGGGCTATCCGTTTCTGCATCCGCTGGGGGAAGATTTCTGGGAATCGTTCTGGAAAATTTACATGGAGAAACGGGAGGCGATGCCGCGGCGGCTCATCGGCGTAGCGGCGTCTCGGCAGAGCGCCGCATTATTGAATAAATGAGTGCGGCAGTCTGCCGACGTGCCGCTACGAAAATTGGTTG
>JANOHH010000073.1:0-2516 GCA_031406395.1 Verrucomicrobiota bacterium
CCGCGCAACAGGTCGAGGTCAATGTCGCCCTGGCCGATGGGCATGATCTTCTGGCCCAGCCGCTCGCCCTCGCGCGTCATGCCGTTGAGGTTCAGTGCGACGAGGTGCGGCTTCATCAATCGCAGCAGCGCACCGAAACGATCGAGTTGCTCGTGCCCGTGGTGGAGATTATAAACTAGGCCCACGTTGGTGATGCCGCCGGCCTGGAGCCGCTCGATGATGGCAATCTGATTCTCAGGTTCGCCAAACCAGCCGCCGTGATTGTAGAGTGCGACAGTGCAACCGATCTGCGCCGCCGCCTCGGCGATGGGCCGGAGGCGCGCCACCTCGGCCACCACCCGCGCTTCGTGCTCGGCCGCCGACTTCGGCATCTCGCCTCCACCGGTCACCCAAAGCTGGGCGCGAACGCCATGGCGCTTGAGCACATCGAGGATGAGTCGAGCCTCGTCGTTGAGCGTTCCGGGAAACCACCAGGCGAGCAGTTGAACGTGATGGCGGGCCAGCGCATCCATCTCGTCGTCGAAGGTGGGCACATGCTCCGCGCGGTAATCGTAGGCGAACAGCTTGAACCCGAGCCGTTCGAGCATCTCCGCCCGCGCTTCCGGCGCGCGCTTTTTCGCATCAAAGGGCACAATGCACCACGCCACCAGATTACTACGCGCGAAAAGATGGTAGTTTTCGTCGAGTGGCTTCACCGCGGCGGCGATCAGGTGTTGTTCGGTGCAGTTGAGCAGAATCAAACCAACTGCCAGAATCATTCGGGGTAGAGAAATTAACTTCATCAGGTTGCGGCAACGAATAGCCCGCGGTCGCACCGCCGTCAAGCCGGCAGCGAAACGAGGAGAGCGAATCCATCGGTCGCTGAAATTCAGACCGCGACCCACCGCGGCAAAACAACCAACTTCGAGCTGCGGATCGCACGCAACAGATCGAGGTCAATGTCGCCTCAGCCGCCGGGCGTGACCTCTTGGCCCAGTCGCCCGGTGGCGCGCGTCATACCGTTGAGGTTCAGCGCGACAAGGCAATCACAGCAGCGCTCCAAAACGGTCGAGACGTTCGTACCCGTGGTGAAGCTAATAGACGAGGCCTACGTTGGCGATGAGGTCAGCCTGGAACCGCTCGGTGATGGTGATCTAATGCTCCGGTTTGCCAAACCAACGGCCATGGATGCAGGGCACAATCGTGCAACCGATCTGAACCGCAGCCTCGGCGATGGGCCGCAGGCGCGCACCGCGGTGACGACCTGCGCTGGGTGCCCGGCCGCCATTTTGGACACCTCACCCCCGCCCATTACCCAAAATGTTGCCGCAGCTAGCCGGGGCGACAGGATCCGGCCTCCGGCCTATAAAAAAAGCTGCCGGCCCAAAGGGCCGGCAGCGTCGTGACTACTTCGCCAAAACTGGCGTGGGGCTGGGACCCGGCGCCGCCGAGCCCAACTAGCAAATCCTTCGATTGCCGGATGAGTTGGAAATAGGTGGGTGTGGCGCCAATCGCCCCCGCATCCACCGGGGTGGCGACATTTCCAGACGTGACATCCGTCCAACTGGGGGACGTCAGCGAGGTGGTCTTTTGCACTTTGAAAAGCCCGGCATCGGCTGACCACGAGATGATGGCGTGGCCGGAACCGTTCCGGGTGATGGTCATCGTTGGCCGTGGGGCAGCCAGCGGCGACGGACTGCTGATGATCGTGTAGCAGTGCGTTTGAGGCAACGTTTCGACGACGTCGCTGGCCACCTAAATCCTTGACGCCATTTTGAGTTGGGACATTTTTGCTCAATGGTGGCCTTCTTCTCCTCAATGATATTTGCAGGCAGAATTTTTCCTGGACTAAACTTGCGCAGAACACCGATGAAATTGAGCAAGCCGAAAGCAAGCGGTGCGGTTTCCAAATGCACCCACTCTTTTTTGATGTGTCCCCAGATCCAAGATTCAGGACTTTTGTCTGACATCTGGGTGAAAATTGCAGTCCCTGAACACGACCTCGAGTATGAAATTGTCACCGCAACTTTACGGCGAGTTGTCCGGCGATTTCGGCGGCTTCCTTCTTGCTGACTATTGCCAAGTTGGCGCAGGTTTGACCTGATGCCGCACAAGAATCATATGAGCGCAAATTCTACGATTGAAGAAATCAAGTCCGAACTGGCCAAGTTGCAAGCGGAACACGAAATCCTGGCAAAATCCCATCGCCGGCTGGTTGCAAAAGTCCTGGACGATCGAACGGCAACGGAGCAGTTCCTCGGGCAAATGGCCGTGGACCGGATGATGGTTTACCCGCGGTAGCCGAAACGGCTCAATAGATTTGTTTGGGCAGGTTGCGGAGGTTGTTGAAGTTGCCGCTATCGCAATTCCGTGGCCAATTGCTCGCCAAGTTCGGCGGCTTGCTCGACCGGTCGCTTGCCATCACTGCGCTGGGCCGGGCCGTCGCGGAAGGACACGGCGCGCAGGGTGATCTGCTTGCCCGCAATTTCCGCATACGGACTGGTCAAAACCGTTTCGCAGCCGGAAAAGATATTGCA
>JANOHH010000805.1:0-7865 GCA_031406395.1 Verrucomicrobiota bacterium
GCCACGGTATGGTTCTTTGGATAACCGCCGCTGGCGAACACCCGTTCGCCGTCGGTCACCATGGTAATCACACATTCCTCGGTGGAGCCGCTCACTTCCCAAAGCGTTTTGCCGGTCAACGGATCAAAGCTCGAAACGAGGTTGCAGCCGGCTAACACCATTTGATCGCGACCGTTGGCCCGAACGACTGCCGGGGTGGTGTAGTTGGCAATCTTCGGCCGCGCAACACTCCACACGATTTTACCGGTCAACCGATCCAGTCCGGCAACCGTGCCACCGCCCCGGTGGTCCGCCGCCACCAAAACCAATGAGCCATGCAGCACCGGCGAAGAACCAAAGCCTTGGTGCGTGACAAAGTCGCCGACCTTCTGTTGCCAGAGCTGCCGGCCATTTAGATTTAGCGCCGTGGTGAATACCGCGCCACCGTTGAGGAAGTTGATGTAAATTCGCTCCCCGTCACAGGCTACGGTGGACGACGCCTGGGATGTGTTGCGATGTCCACGGTTGTCCAAATTGCCCTGGTGGACGTCCACCGACCACACCAGATTGCCGGTCAGGCGATCCAGACAGAGCACAGATTGCGTCTGCTTGAGCTGATCGGCGGTGGCCATAAAGATGCGACCCCCCACCACCGTGGGCGTCCCGTGGCCATAACCGGGAATGGGCACCTGCCAGAGGAGGTTCTGATGCTCGCTCCACTCAACCGAAGGATGTTGACCTGGGGCCGCGATCCCGTTTTGCGCCGGGCCACGCCACGCGGGCCAGTCCTTTCCAAGATTGATGGCCGAATGGCCGACGTTGAGGGCGAGCAAGACGGCGACTGCTGTGCCGGTGAAAACTGCAAAATGATTTTTGTGCTTCATGCGATTCGTGTGGGCAGATTCCCAGATGCGGCGGGTTCCGGCAAGCGAGGAAGACCGGTTCGGACCTACGGCGCGGCTCATCCTGACGTGCGATCCGCTCGCGCTCGTGCGGGAGCAATTCAAAGAGTGGCTGAGGACTTGTTGGATTCAACACTACTCAAGAAAAGCAACTCAGATTGGTATGGCACAACCGGTCCGGCTTGTGAACTGATAAGCAGCAGGCGTGGTGGTTCGCCGGGCATGCCTCACCCCTGATCGAAGCATGCTTAGGCAGCTCAGGGCGGAGCGATGGCATCAAGCCGTGAAATCACGAACCTATTTACCAAGATTGTCATTCCTCTTCGGCTTGGCTAGCATCTCCGCCGAATGCCAACATCCGCCATACTTCGCCTGCGTCTTCTCTTCGTTTTTGTGTGCTTGTCGGTTGTCCTCACAGCACCTGCCAAAAATGAATACCCACTGGGTCCTGAATCTACGAACCGTTTCCCGGGCGTGCCCAAGGGCAGGGTTGAGAAGTTCCAGTTTGCCGAATCCAAGGTCTTTCCCGAGACCACGCGTGATTGCTGGATCTACATCCCCGCCCAATACGACGGCTCCAAGCCGGCCGCACTGATGGTTTTCCAAGATGGCGGCGGCTACGTGAGCGAGACCGGCGGCCAGCGCGTGCCCATCGTCTTCGACAACCTGATTGCCAAGGGGGAAATGCCTGTGACCATTAGCGTTTTCATCAACCCCGGCAACCGCACCGCGCCCGATTCGTCCGCCGCCAGCACGAACAACCGCAGCAACCGCAGTTTTGAATACGACTCGCTGGGGGACGCCTATGCAAAATTCCTCATCGAGGAGTTCCTGCCGTTCGTGGCACAGAAGTTCGGAGTGAAGCTCACCGACGATCCCGAGCTCCGCGCCATCGGCGGCATGAGCAGCGGCGCGATCTGCGCCTTCACCGTTGCCTGGGAGCGGCCCAATTCCTTCCGCAAGGTGCTCTCGCAAATCGGTAGCTTCACCAACATCCGCGGCGGCAACGTCTATCCCTCGTGGATCCGCAAGACCGAGCGCAAACCCATCCGTGTGTTCTTGCAGGATGGATCGAACGACCTCAATAACCTCCACGGCAACTGGCCGCTTGCCAATCAAGAGATGGCCAGCGCGCTCGCCTTCATGGGCTACGACTACCAGTTCGTGCTCGGCACCGGCAGCCACAGCGGCCAGCACGGAGGTGCGATCCTGCCCGATACGCTCCGCTGGCTCTGGCGGCCCGCGCTCGCTGAATTGCCCAAGCCGCTGACCAAGGACAACCTCGGCGGCGACGAGGCCCTCTCAAAGGTGCTCGCCGACGGTGGCAAGCCCGGTGACTGGGAACTTGTCGGCGAAGGCTACGGTTTCACGGATGCCGCGTGCGGCGACGCCGAAGGTAACTTCTATTTCAGCGACCTCGGCAAATCGCTGCTCTACCGCGTCGGCATCAACGAGACCAAGCCAGCCGTCTGGCTCGAAGGCGGACCGAAGATCAGCGGGATGAAGTTCGGCGCAGATGGCAAGATTTACGCAGCGACCCAAGGGCAAGGCACGAACAACGCCAAAATGATTGTCGCGATTGATCCGGCGACGAAACAGATTGAAACCGTCGCCACCGAAGTGAATCCCAACGATCTGATTGTTTCCAAAGCTGGATGGATCTACTTCACCGACACCGGCGCCGGGCAGGTCATCGGCGTACCCACGAACGCGCGGAATATGGCGCGGCCGCATCCCTTAGCTGGCGGCATCAACAAGCCCAACGGCATCGGCCTCACGCCCGATCAGCGCCAGCTCATTGTCAGTGAATACGGCGGCACCAACGCGTGGACCTTCCTCATCGCAGACGACGGCTCGCTGCGCGGCGGTGAGAAAAACCTGGAACTGCGCGCCCCGGTTGGAAAGACCGACAGCGGTGGCGACGGTATGACAACGGACGCGGCGAGCCGGTATTGGATCACCAGCCATCTCGGGATTCAAATGTTTGACGCCAACGGCCGCCTGGGCGGCATCGTCTCGCGCCCACAAGACAAAGGTACCGTGAGTTGCGCCTTCGCCGGCCCCGGTCGCGCTTGGCTCTACGCATGTAGCAGCGACAGAGTCTATCGCCGCAAAACGCTGACCGCAGCGGCGCCGATCCCGTGACTGGATCATCTGCCGCATCCCTTTCTAGATGACTTTCAATCATGTGCTCGAAGATTCGCGCTGCCATTGCCGGTGCAGCCCGATAGTCGAATCAGTTTGCGCAAGAACTACATTTTCATTGTCCCGACCGCGTCGGCGAGCTATCGTTGGAGCGTGACCACCGCAACCCTCGATTTCCTTTCGCGCCATGAAAGCCACGATTAACCGCCGCCGTTTTCTTTCCAAATCGGCCACGGTCGGGGCCGGACTGCTGATTCTCCGCAACAGCCGGCTGGCCTTTGCTTACGAGGCCAACAGTAAACTGAACCTTGCCGGTATCGGTGTCGGCGGCCAGGGTCGGGGCAGTTTGGATGCGTTTCATAGCATGGGCAACAATCTAGTCGCGCTATGCGACGTCGACGCCCGGCGAGCGGGCGACATCTACCAGAAACATCCAGGGGCGAAGCGGTATCAGGACTTTCGAAAGATGTTCGATCAGATGGAAAAGCAGATCGATGCGGTTCTGGTCGCCACCCCCGACCACACGCACGCCGTCGCCGCGGTTGCGGCCATGAAGCTTGGCAAACACGTTTACTGTGAAAAGCCGCTGACGCGGACGGTCCATGAAGCGCGGGTAATGCGGGAAACCGCCGCGCAGCAGAAAGTTGTCACGCAGATGGGCAACCAGGGTTCGGCCGAGAGTCGCCTGCGCCGAGCCGTGGAACTGGTATGGGGCGGTGTCATTGGCGAGGTCCGTGAGGCCCACGTTTGGTTTGATGGCGGTAATGGCCCGATGAAGCGACCGACCGACACCCCGCCGGTTCCGGAAGGATTGAATTGGGATTTGTGGCTGGGACCGGCCGAGCTGCGTCCGTACAGCCCGGTTTACGTGCCTGCAACTTGGCGCTCCTGGCGAGTGTTTGGCAGCGGTATCGTTGGGGATTTTGCCTGCCACACCGCCAACATCATGTTCCGGGCGCTGCATTTGGAACAGCTTTGGCAGAAGTCGATGAATCCCGGAGCGAGCAAAATGATTGTCCGACTCCAAGCCTGGCCCTCCGAAGTCGATGCGGAAGGTTATCCCACATCGCTGAAGGTGGTGATGGACCTCCCCGCGCGCGGCGTCCTGCCGCCAGTGAAAGCGACGTGGTATGCCAAGGAAAAACCGCCCGAGGATCTGATGCTCGGACACAAACGGGGCGGTTGGGGAGATTTGTTGGTGGGATCGAAAGGTTCGCTTTATTCCGATAATCCGTGGAATGCCAACTATGTGCTGCTGCCGGAGAATCGGTTTGAAGACTTCAAAGGCGGGCCGCCGGAGTCTCTGCCGCGCGTCAAGAGCCACCAATGGGAATGGATCGAAGCGTGCAAAGGCAACGGGAAGACTTTCTCAAGTTTCGACATTGGCGGTCCCCTCACGGAACTGGCCCAACTCGCCAACCTGGCGACGCTGGTTGAAGGCCCGATTGAATATGACACGCTGAGCGGCAAAATTTTGAATTCCAAGTTTGGCAGCCAACTCCTTCATCGTAAGTACCGCAAGGGCTGGTCGCTCTGAAGGGCTCAGGAGGCGATCCCGGTCATCCTTGTCGAGCAACGCCGGGAGCCGTCCCTGACCCGCAGCCGGTTTGAACTTGCCGTCAAGACCGAGGCTGGAGAATGATTCCAGATGAGTTCTCTGAGAGGCAGGCGTGACACCGTTTGTCGGCGTTGTGGCAGGCGTGAAAATGAAGCGTACTGCTCACTTTGTCTGCCTGCGCGTGCATCCTTTCTCAGAATCTTGGCCATCGCACTGCTGATCCTCACCGTTGCTTTCCTCGCCGCCTTCGCGATAGTCACGCGGTGAAATGCAATTGCGCGTCGAAGACGCGATCGCCGCTGCGGGCAGCGAGTCGCCCGGAGCCGGAAACGTGGAGACCGTCGTCCAGTCAGCTTTGGAACACGTCATTGCACACGGGCTGCCAGCGATGGATGAGATCCTGTTCCTCCGTGCAGCGCGCCCCTTGGCCCACGGTGCAATAATGGGCATGGAGATGCGTTGCCCCATTCATGATGGCATCCTGCAAGGTCACGTGTCCCTCCAGCCGCTGATGCAGGTCACGCGTTTGCGCAATGTAGACGGGCGACCAATCGCCATCCGCCAACTCCCGGGCATAAATATAAACCCCAGGCAACGAACGAAAGGTGGTGTCCAATGGATAGATCGTGAAGGGATATTCTTTGCCGGACTGCCCTGGCCAATTGTAGGTCAAGGACGGGGCGCGATCCGCGTTCGCATGGCGACTGAATATTTGTTTTATCAAGTTCACCTTAATCAAACAGAACCACAGCCTCCGCGCTTTGTCAAACGGGCGAGGCGAATGGAAAATGCAGAATCAAAAAATGGATAGTGCCGCTGGGATTTTGCAGGCATGACGATTGGCATGGGGTTCAAGCTGTGCGGGAACGATTCCCGAAATGAGGGACAGGCGCAGCGCAGGATGAGCGAAAAGATGCGGTGGCTAAAACGTGAACTGAGCGGCAGCCAAAGCGGGGAATTGAGGAAAAGAAAGTGGCTGGCGTGGGCGTATCTACCAACTGACTGTCTGCGACTGCACCGTCAACTGACTTGCTCAACTGACTGTCCTTTCACTAACACCATCAACCAACACTCACGCCCACGTCAGCCACTGGAAACGTACGCCTAATTCACGAATCGTCAAGAGCATCAACGAAAAAATATCCAAGTGGGAAATCGCAGATCCGGATGCGGGCTCGGTTATTGCGAACACGAGAAGTAGGTCGGCAAGGAATCCGGTTTTTCTGGCCACACGAGCCAGAGTTCAGCGGCGACCCACAACGCGGCCAGATCCCTGTCGGCTCAAGAGAACTTATGCTCGCGGAAGGGAAAATGAAGAGGCCGGTGATGGTGAGGCGAATTTTGCGAATGAAACAAGGGGGAAAAGAAATGGCTGACAAGCTCCAGCGAATTTTACCGGGACTTCATGGCCCGCGTTCCTGAATCACATCAGCCACTCGAGTTATACGCCGGTTGGCCGGGGCGTCAACAAAAGAAATATCGATGAGGGGAAATGGGGAAATTTTTCACCGCTGCGCCGCGCAGGTGGGGAAAGCCACAAAAGAAAATGGTCGGTGAGGCTATCGGGCATCCGCGATGGGATTCTTTTGTTTCCCGCCTGGGCCTCATCGACCTGAGAAGAATATACTCCCCTTGGGCGAGGCGGCAAAGGGGTCCAATGCATCCGCATTCTCCACAGCCTGCCGGACAAAGAAAAGGGATGCCGCCCTGCGGGACCATAAGTGGAAATGCCCGGAGGACTTGACAGACCTCCGGGCCACTGAAGCATTGCGGGTATTACCTGTGTCCACCTTGGTTGTAACCGTAAGCATTCTGGCGCCAACCACTTTGGCCGCGGTGGTGACCCTGGCCAGGATAGGCGCGATAACCATAATTCGGCCCGCAACGCGGGAAGGTGTAGACCACCGGAAGACACGGCGCCGGAGCGTAGACCACGCGCGGCGGGCAATATGGCACCGGTGGCAAGCAACGCGGTGCAGCCACCACGACGGAGGGCGGGAACAGAACCGGCGCCCCGAAAGAGAAGTTCACCGACCAACCCGCCTGCGCCGAGGCGGTGAACCCAGTAACGGCAACTGCGCTAACCAAACCGAAGATATGTTTTGTCTTCATGAACGGTTCGACGGCGTATTCATGGGGTTCTTCAACGAATTTAGAAAGCGGAAGGTTGCTGGCTTTGAGTCGGTTAGCGAGCAAGGGATGGAAAATGAATAACGAAGTTGGCGCAGCGTCTGTGGCGCGCCCTGAACTGAGATGTAATCACGCGCTGATGCTCAAGCAATTGTCCCGCATAGTTGTTTCGACATTTTTGATTTGTATCCAGAGCGGCCGTTGTTGATAAAAGGTTCGAGCGGAGGTCGCGGGCAACCTCCATCTGTTGATCCAAGACTGCAGCCCCGGAATTTCATATGGGTCGCACCTATCTCTTCGAATGTGCCAGATGTGGTTACCGCGCCGAAGTCGCGGGCGGAGCCGAGCGCGGGTTTCACCTCGCGGTGCAAACCATTCAGTGCCTCGCGTGCCGGGAACTGCTCGACGCGGTCACGGAACTAAAAGTGCCCGCCACGTCCGCCGCGAACTTCGCCCGCTGGAAACTCGGACCCAGCCAACTCGATGCAGTCACTGCCCCCGCCACGCCGCCAACCTTTCCGGCGGCGCTGAATCGCCTGGTGTTGGCGGGCGAGCGGCGATTCTGCTGGGTTCGTTTCAAAGCGGCTTGTCCGGTGTCGCCCTTTCACCGCGTTCGGGAATGGCAGCAGCCGGGCAGATGTCCACGCTGCGGTATTTTTCTGGAGGGCACCGCGGTTCCGTTCAAGCTTTGGGATTGAGGACTGCTCCAGCCGCCAGCGCCCGCGGCCCGAAGGGTTAACACGAACTTGGGCCGGAGGCCATGTTTGCCCCGGGATCGCCTTGCTCGTGAGTGCGGCTTACCTCTTGCGGAGATCTGAAAGCCCCGACCTACGCGTTAGCCGATGCGGTGGGATGGAAAGTCGTGGAAGAGGCGTAAGCGAAGTTCGGCGATGGCGTTTGTTTTGTGGCGATCCCTTTTCATGCGGGCACCGTTCGGTCACCGCCCCGTGGCATCAGGAAGAACTGCCAACCTTGAAGATGGTGGAGGCGGGGGGAGTTGAACGGAGTCAAGTTTTCGCGGTGACGCGCGACCATGCGATTTCATTCGTGTTCCTGCAAACTCTGTTTTTCGTCAACCGCACCAGAACGCACCACCGCGAAGATATTTTGTCCCGTCCTGTCCCGTCTGACCGAGGGGGCGGGGGGGGGGG
>JANOHH010000837.1:0-6319 GCA_031406395.1 Verrucomicrobiota bacterium
CGGTATCCCAATCTACGAGCCGGGCTTGGAGGAACTGGTCAAAAAGAATGTCGCCGCCGGCCGTTTGAGCTTCACCGTCAGTACAACGGAAGGGGTTGAGAAGTCCGATGTGATTTTCATCGCCGTGCCCACGCCACCACAACTGGACGGCTCGGTGGACATGAGCTTCATTGAACGCGTCGCTCGTGAGATTGCCGGCGCGATGACCGACTACAAGATCATCGTGGACAAAAGCACCGTGCCGGTGCGAACCGGTGACAAGGTGGCCGAGACGATCAAGCGGTACTGCAAAGCCAAGGTGGAGTTCGATGTGGTGAGCAACCCGGAATTTCTCCGGGAGGGTTTCGCCGTTGAGGATTTGATGAATCCCGACCGAGTCGTCGTCGGTGTCCGCTCCCCGAGACCTGTCGCAGCCATGAAGCAGGTGTACGAGCCCTTCAACGCACCCATCATTATCACCGATATAAATTCCGCCGAACTCATCAAGCACGCGTCGAATTCATTTCTCGCCCTGAAAATCTCCTACATCAACGCGGTGTCGGTCCTTTGCGAGGCCACGGGCGCCAACGTGCAGGAAGTCGCCATGGGTATGGGTTTGGACGAGCGCATCGGTCGTCGATTTCTTAACGCGGGCATTGGCTTCGGCGGCAGTTGTTTTCCCAAGGACCTCAGTGCGTTCATCAAGATCTCCGAACAGAGTGGTTACGATTTTCAGCTGCTCAAGGAAGTCCAGAACATCAATGCGGATCAGATGGAGCGCTTTGTGAGGAAAATCACCGACACCCTTTGGGTATTGAAAGGCAAAACCATCGGCGTGCTGGGGCTGGCGTTCAAGCAAAATACCGACGACGTGCGCTCCTCGCCGGCGATTGACCTTTGCCAGCGCTTGTTGAAGGAAGGCGCCACGTTGCGGGTTCACGATCCCAAGGGAATGGACAAAGCGCGGGCGCTGCTGCCAGACGTTACCTACGTGGATGACATGAATGCTGTGGCGGAAAGCTGCGACGCGCTCGTGGTGGCGACCGAATGGGATGAGTTCAAGCAGCTCGATCTCGAACGCGCCCGCCAGGCGCTGACGCATCCGATCATGTTTGACGGGCGGAATCTTTTCGACGCGCCGGAGATGGAAAAACTCGGCTGGATTTACAAAAGCGTTGGCCGGTGAGCCAAAAGTCGAAAGCCGAGCGGAGAGGGTTGAAGGGTGTCTCAGCCGCTCGACCCTCGGCCCTTGCCTCCCACCAAGGAATTGAGGTCTCCGCTGGCCTGATCTTTCGTTCCGGGCTGCTGCTCATCACTCAACGGCATGCAGGTGACCACTTGGGCGGCTTGTGGGAATTCCCCGGTGGTAAACGCGAGCCGGGCGAAACTTCCGGGCAATGCCTGAAGCGCGAATTGCGCGAGGAACTTGGCATTGAAGTCAGTGTGGGCGAATTGTTCGAGCGCGTGACGCACGCCTATGCTGACAAGACAGTTCACCTGCAATTTTTTCTCTGTCAACTTTCCACCGGTGAACCGCAACTGCTCGATTGCGCGGCGTTGAAGTGGGTGAGCCGGGAGGAATTGTCGGCCCATGCTTTCCCCGCTGCGGATGCTCAATTGCTCAGCCGGCTCGCCGCCGATGCGGACCGGTGGCATTGACCGGCGTGATGCTGGGGATTGACCGGTCCGTTGCGCATCGACTTCGTTCGATTCGCGGTTTTTTTCGCGGCGGTTTTGCCCTTTGAAAAGCCGTTCTTGCGTCGCTCAGACCCGCACGCGGACACAGCGTGCGATGCGATTTCACGGACAAAGCCTTTGACAAACGAAGTCCACCGACCGCGCGACGGCCACTTTCGTTGCGGACGAAAGTGGCCGTCGTACCGGCGCTGCCTGATCGGCCTGCTCCCACAGACACAGCAAGGTGTCAATACCATCCAGGTTTGGGTCGAACGCCATAACAGCAACGGATGGCCGTGAAAATTCGAGGTCGGTTTGGCTCGGGGGAAGTTTTCCCGCCCCATGGCAGCGATCGCTGCCATCAGCGGAAAACGCGCTTCCGCGGACGGCATACCGAGATTCTTACCGGTGTCATTGCCCGCCCCGGACCACACTCGAATCCGCGGCGTCCAGGTCCCGGCGTTCCATTGCCGAAAGTTTGGGGACCATTGATCGTTGAACAGGTTGATAAAGACGCGCGACTTTCGGGGGGTGAATTCTTTCGAACATTTCCAGCTACCCGGTTCGCCGAGGCTAACCAGCGGCGAATCCAGCGGACACAAGCCCACGCCACGGTTGGCGAGATCAGCGGCGATTTGGGAAAGCTGGCTTGGCGGGATTGAGACACCTCGGCGGCTATCCCAAAGGTCAATGGCGGCTGGGGGGCATAAACGTCATCGCATACGTCTAGGACGAATATGGGAAGTGGAGCGGTAACCCAAAACTGCCGCCTGCGGATGTCGCGCGCGGCGTTGAGCTATCAGGGGCGTGCACGCGCGAAATGTGAACCGCAATTGCGCAAGCATTTGCAAGGGCTTTCGGAGAAGCATCCGCAGTAAGAGTGTCGGCAGATCGCCACGTTGTGGTGCAAAGAAGGCTTAACTGTCAGCGGCGCATCGTGGACTCAGTCGCCCTTCCCCATCAATTTAAGGGCCATCAGACCCAACTCGTCATCCATTTTTCGTGCCTGTTCGGGAAGCCCCGGGCCTAGGTTGCGGAGTTTTCGGGGGCAACCACCTTGAATCGCCCCTGTTGCCACCCGCTTTTCTTGGTGCAATCTTCAGTTCAGTAACTGATTATTCCTACATGCAAACATCAAGAATTGAAGTGCCCATCCGATTTCGCAGGGATCGAAACTTGGGCGCAGCAAGTTTTGCACTGCTTTTCCTGCTGTTGTTGGCGATATCGGCCAAGGTCCAAGCCCAAGAATTCAATTACACAACGAATAACGGCACCATCACCATCACCAAATACATCGGTTCCGGCGGTGCCGTATTCATCCCGGACACGATCAATAACCTGCCGGTCACCTGCATCGGAACCAATGCGTTCCGCGGCAGCCCTCTGACCAGTGTGACGCTTCCGGACAGCGTCACCAACCTCGGCGCCCGGGCTTTCTTTGACTGCACCAACTTAGCCAGCATCGTGATGGGCAATAGCCTCACCAGTCTGGGGGACTGGGCGTTCTATAACTGCACCGGCCTCACGAGCGTCACGCTCCCAAACAGCGTCACCAGCATCGGATTCTTTGCGTTCCAAAACTGTAGCAACCTGACCAGCGTCACGCTGCCCACCAGCGTCACCAGGATCGGGGACTATATGTTCTATAACTGCACCAGCCTGACGAGTGTCACGCTGCCCACCAGCGTCACCAGCATTGGAAGCTATGCGTTCTACGGCTGCAGCAGCCTGACGAGCGTCACGTTCCCCACCAGCGTCACTAGTATCGGAAACTTTGCATTTCGCTATTGCCGCAGCGTGATCAACGTCACAGTTCCCAGTAGTGTCACCAACATCGGAAACTCGGTGTTCTCCGACTGCAGCAGCCTAACAGCGATAACGGTGGATGCCCTCAACCTCTCCTATTCCAGTGTGGCTGGGGTCTTGTTCAACAACAGCCAGTCCTCGCTGATTCAATATCCAGCCGGTAAAGCCGGAGGCTACACGATCCCCAGTAGCACCGCCAACATCGGGGAATATGCGTTCTCTGGGTGCTCCAGCCTGACTAGCGTCGCGATAGGCAACAGCGTCACCAATATCGGTAATTATGCATTTCTTAACTGCACTGGCTTGACTAGTGGCACGATAGGCGACAGCGTCGTCAACATTGGGGAATACGCATTCTTTAGCTGCACCAACCTGACCAGGTTCACGCTTGGCAACCGTGTCACCAGCATCGGTTATGCTGCGTTCTTTTCCTGCTCCGGCCTGACAGGAGTCTACTTCAAGGGTAACGCCCCCCCTAGTGTCGGTCTGGATGTATTCTACAATGCCAACAATGCCATCGTCTATTACTTACCAGGGACCACCGGCTGGGGCCCGACGTTTGGCGCCCGCCCGACGGTGCTGTGGAATCCGCAGATACAGACTAGTGATATCGATTTCGGCGTGCAGCCGAATCGATTTGGTTTTCCGATCAACGGCACCAGCGGTTTGGTCATCGTGGTGGAAGCTTGCACAGACCTGGCCAATCCCATCTGGGCTCCGGTAGGAACCAACATTCTCTCCGGAGGCTCGTCGTATTTCAGCGATCCCCAGTGGACGAATTTTCCCGCCCGCTTCTACCGCCTCCGTTCCCCGTGAAGCACGCCCGCGGGAGGCGGTTACCGCTCCCCGAGGAAGCGCCTAGTTAAGAACACAGGTGTCCCGTGACGCCAACCCCAACGCCGACGAAGGCTGCGCCGCGTTTGCCAGACTGGTTTTGATTCGGCCGCTAACAGCCTGACCTCGTGGGTTCCGCCCAGATCCATCGCAGTAACTGCGCCATCGGGTTTTTTGGCGGCCACAGATCTTGCGTGCGTCGACGGAGTGGAAGCCGTCCTCAGCCGCTGGCCAGCGTCAACCCGGGCCGATTGAACCTCACTGCAACTTTCAGGTATTCAAAAAACGCAATCGACATTGGTCGCCGGTTGGATAGACTCGTCCTCCACTGATATGAAGAGAAACGGCAGCAATACAATTCTAAACTGGGCCCTGGCCTTGGCTGTGATTGGCGTGGGCCTCGGTGCCCTGCAATATTATTTCAAGACGCGCGAGGCGCGGTCGCTGCAGTCGCAGATGTTGAACTACCAGAACAAGCAAGCCTTCCTGAACAACTTAATCGCTGATGCCATGCAATACAGCCAGCGTAACCCGTCCATCGATCCCATCTTGGAAGCCATCGGCGCCAAGCCAGGCAAGAGTGCGCCTGCGGGGGCAACGAAACCAGCCGGGAAATAACTAAATAATTTTATGAGTGATTTGAACCCCAGCGATTTGAACCCCACTTTTCCGGCCAGCTCCGAGTTGGCCGAGCTCAAGGAACAGTGCGCGCATCTGCGGGCCCAGACCCATAACTTACGTATTGCCCAATTAATCGTGGCCCTGGCCGTCGCCGGATTCTTCTGGGTGGAAGCCCGACGCAATGGTCAGGCGTTGGAAACAATGCGTCCCCAAGCCGCCCAAGTGGCTGACGTGACCAAGAAGCAAACCCCCGCCATAAATGATTTTGTGAACCGGTTGGCCGAGTTTGGTCGCACCCACCCCGACTTCGTACCGGTGCTGACCAAATACGGCATACCCACCACCCCTGCTCCGGCCGTGCCCGGCGTTCCTCCCGCGGCGACGAAGAAGTAATCCGCTCAAGGTCGCGCCGGCGGTTGGTCTTCCAACCGCGCCCCGCAGGCAAAGCAGAAGTTGGATTGCGGCGGACACATGACTTCACAAGCCGGACATTCCATGTGCGCCTTCTTGTGGCGGCGATGGATGATGAGATTGCGAATGTAGGGAATCCAGTTGAAGGCGTAGGCCGCGATGAAGACGGAGTCGTGCTGATAGAAGAGGGCGTAGCTCAAAAGCAAGAGCGTTCCGACCAAACTCAACCACCAGAAGGCGGATGGCACGACCACGCGCTTGCGTTTTTCCGTGGCGATCCATTGCACGATGAAGCGGGAGAAAAACACCACGTTCCCAGTCCAGCCGATCACCTTCCAGAAGTGCCATTCGATCCAAAAGAATTGACCGTCGCTGAAACCAGCCGCCCAGTTGAGGTTCGTGAACCAGTCCATCATCTTAAGAGGTTAGACCGCCATGATCTGGAACTGAAAGCGTAAAACTCCCCTCGTCCTATCGCAATTCGCCCTTCCCTTCTCCCGGCTCGCTCACTACCTTCCCCGGCCCATGGACCTGTTGAAAGAATTTATTGAGTTGGTGCTGCACCTTGACAAACACCTGGATGGGTTGGTCACGCAGTTCGGACCCTGGCTTTATGTCATCCTGTTTCTCATCATTTTCTGCGAAACCGGCCTGGTGGTAACCCCTTTCCTACCGGGCGACTCGCTGCTCTTTGCGGTCGGCGCCCTTACCGCGCGGCCGGACGGATTGAGTTTTTGGATTATTGTGACGACGCTTACCGCGGCCGCGATTCTTGGTGACTCGGTAAATTATTGGATTGGCTATTTTCTCGGGGACAAACTTCAGCAACGCTTCCCGCGCCTCATCAAGCCAGAATACATCCGCAAGACTCACGAGTTCTACGAACGCTATGGCGGCAAGACCATCATCATCGCCCGGTTCGTGCCCATCATTCGCACGTTTGCACCGTTCGTCGCCGGTGTGGGCAAAATGACATACTCAAGGTTCATGA
>JANOHH010000838.1:0-1660 GCA_031406395.1 Verrucomicrobiota bacterium
CCACAATTATCACTCACCTTTCGTGGAGGAGTTGTACGCCTTGCATGAGCCGCACAGCGTGTCGCATCTGTTCAAGGTCGCGTGCGGACTCGACTCGATGGTGTTGGGGGAAACCGAGATTTTCGGCCAACTCAAGAAGGCCTATGACCTCGCGCTGCAACACGGTCACACCGGCGCTCGATTGAACAAGGCCTTTCAGCGCGCGTTCAACGTCGCCAAGCAGGTGCGCACGGAAACCAACATCCAACGCGGCAGCATCTCGGTCGCTTCGGCGGCGGTGGGGTTGGCGGAAAAAATCTTCAGCACCCTCTCGGGCCACGAAGTCATGGTCATTGGTGCGGGCGACACCAGCGAGAAAACGGCGCGCGCCCTGCTCTCGCGCGGCGCCAAAAGCATCGTCGTGGCGAACCGCGCGTTTGACCGCGCGGAAACGCTGGCCAAGGAACTCGGCGGACGCGCGGTGAAGTTCGACGATTGGGCCCATGAGTTTGAGAAGATAGACATCGTGATCAGCAGTACCGCGGCCCCCCATCATATTCTGGATCGTGCGAAACTCGAGCCCCTGATGAAGCGACGAAAAAGTCGCCCGTTGCTGTTGATTGACATCGCCGTCCCGCGCGACATTGAGCCCTCGGTCAATCAGCTCGACAACGTTTACCTCTACGACATTGACGATCTGCAAAGTATCGCCCACGACTATCTCGAGCAGCGCAAGGAGGAAATCGCCCGCTGCGAAGCCATCATCGAGGAAAAGGTGCAAGGGCTGCTCGATCAAACCGCCCGCCGCCCGCCGTCTTCAAGTTCGCAAACCGCCCCTTCCAATGTCTGAACGTCCCATCATCATCGGCACGCGCGGCAGCGCCCTGGCGCTCGCCCAGGCCAACCTGATTCTCGCGCAATGCCGCGCGGCCTTTCCGTCGCTCGCGTTTGAACTCAAGATCATCAAGACGACGGGCGACAAATTACAGACCGCCTCGATGGCCAAGCCGGATGCCACGTTGCCGAAAGGTCTGTTCACGAAGGAACTTGAAGTCGCCCTGCTCAATGGCTCGGCCGACCTCGCCGTCCACAGCCTGAAGGATTTGCCGACAGAACTGCCCTCCGGCCTGGTGCTCGCCGCAACGCCAGAGCGGGCGGATGTGCGGGACGTCTTGATTTACCGTTCCGCGGAAAAGCCACCAGCCGGGAGCAAACTCCGCGGCTTCAAGCCAAACGCGAAGCTGAAGGATTTTCCGAAGGGCGCAACGATTGCCACCAGCAGCACGCGCCGGAAGGCGCAATTACTCGTTGTCCGTCCAGATCTAAACATCGTGGAGATTCGCGGCAACGTGGCGACGCGCATGAAGAAGGTCGCCGAGCAGGCTGAACTGGATGCCACCGTCCTGGCGCTCGCCGGCATCACCCGGTTGAACTTTACCATCGCCGGTGACGGTAGACTGCAAGGCGACACCGTACCCGATGGGTTGCTCGCCACGGTGCTGGCGGTGGATGCCATGTTGCCTTGCGTCGGCCAGGCCGCCATTGGGATTGAGATTCGGGCGGGCGACAAGCGCATCGCGAAGATTTGCGAACGGCTGAATCACATCGCCACCTTTCAGTGCGTCACGGCCGAACGGGCGATTCTCCGCGGGATGGGCGGCGGCTGCCAAAGCCCCGTGGC
>JANOHH010000844.1:0-10162 GCA_031406395.1 Verrucomicrobiota bacterium
GGGTATCATGCCAAATGTCACGTTGTCCAGCATCTCTTCGTGAAGCGGGCCTCCCAGTACTCCATCAGGAGGTCCGGCGTCCCTATACACCAGGTTGGCGATCGGCTGTGGAAAACTGACGCCAAAGAAAGTCCACGAACCGCGTGATCCGGAGAAGTTGTAATCGTATGACGCCCCTCCGACGATATTCACAGTCAGAGTGGCATTAAAAGATGGATTCGGTTCGATACCTCCGGAAAAGTCCGCGCCAAAAGCTGTCATTCCGGCCGGAAGTATAATGCTTACCGGATAGCCTCCATCGAAATGCCAAAGATATTTGCCGGTTCCAGGGATAGGCCCACCGGGGCCTGTGATAAACAAAAGGGCGTCAGGGGTGGTGAAGGTGACGCCGGAAGTAGTTATACTGAACTGGCCAATTGGGCTAGGGTTCGGAATCGGAACGTCTTCAAAAGTGATCGTTGTACTCGCGCCAAGTGCGGCCTCAAATATTGAGCGCGATGTGTAAAACGTGCCCTGGCAGAAAGCTGTTTGTGCTGTGACGGCCATAAGACCGGCTGCGACGAGATTGTTGAGAGTTGTGATTTTCATAAATTTCGAGGTTGATGATGGTTTCGCGCAAAAGCTCACGGCGAACAGTTGTGGGACTGCCGGTAAAGCGGGTATTTGCTCAGGTCTAGCACGGTCAGCGAATAAATATTGGTGCGCCCATTACGCAGCGAGAGTTCGCGCATCGCGGCGTTCACGGAAGTCTGCATGTAAGCGGGGTCCGTAACCTCGTGTCGCACGTCGGGCGGGGAGATCGGGTAGCTGCCAAGGGAGCCGCTAAGTATGTCAGCCAGGCACAACTCGCCATCCAACGTAAAGAAATATGGCGAGCCCGAGTCGCCGCCCTGGGCTGTGTCATGATTCCAGTTGGTCAGGGTCAGCAAGTCGAAAGTTTCGCAGCGATACCCACCTAGAGGCAGCGCTCCCTCAAAATTCACATCCCGTCTGCTCCCTGCGAGACCGGCAATCGCCGTATTAAACGCGCTGCGGGAAGTGTAAATGACACCCTGCCCCACGCACGGCAGCGCGGAGGCAGCCAGCACACCAGCCAGTATTACATTTTTGTGGATCTGAATTTTCGTATGTGTGCTTTTCTTGTTTGTGATCTACGAACGTCCAATTGTCAAAGTTATACAACGGTGTTTGCCAAGGCTCAGTAAGAGTAGAAGTGCAGCCCCAAGAGCCAGCAGAGCTTCGCTACTAGGCTCTGGAATTACCGTTACCATATAGATATTCCCGATCAGTTCCTCATGCAGGTTGACGGGGCCGGAGAGTATTCCTCCGTCGCTGAAGATCAGATTTCTGATGGGGGTTGACGATATGAACCCAAAGAACGCATAGTTTGGATCGGTCAAAGCCGTGAACTGGAAAGTCTCCCCATTGTCCAGTGAGAGGGTCGCAGTGAAAGAGGAGACGGACGGAAATTGGCTCGAAAAATCCGCTCCGAAAGCCCGTGCGCCGTTGGCGAAATGGATACCCAGAGGAACGACAGAGTCGAAGTTGAACAGCGCCGGCCCGGAATTGATGCTGTGCGGACCAAGGGATGACCCGCTGAAAGTGACATCCGACACGGTCACCGTCGGACCGTAAGGGAAGGGTCCGAAATCGGTAATGCTCTGCCGGTTGCCGGGAACCGCTTGGCTAGCGCGCACGAAACTGTTCCGATTGAAATAGAGGGAACTCTGCGACCAAGCTGAAAGGCTTGAGGCAATGAGCCAAACCGCCATTAGAAATTGGATGAATCGAGTCTTGAGTCTCACGGTTTTCGTATTCTGCGCGGCCGCCAGGCGAACAGTGCCGCCGCACCTAACGCAAGCAAGGTAATGCCAGCAGGTTCGGGGACTTCCAAAACCATATAGAGATTCCCGATCATTTCTTCATGAAGGCCGGAGGGGTGTCGTGCGCTGTCACTGAATGTTATATCCATTACAGGTGTAGTGGATATAAACCCGAAAAATGTGGAGTTCGGATCGGCCTGAGCTGTAAAGTTGAACATTTCCCCGTTGTCCAGCGAAAGCGTTGCCGTGAATGATGAATAATAGGGCGACAATTGGCTCGAGAACTCTCCACCAAAGGCCCGCGCGCCATTCGCAAAATGGATGCTTAAGGGATTGGTACCATCGAAGTTGTACAGCGCTTTTCCAGAAGTCAACGCGCTCCTGATGAGATACCTTCCTGTGAAGGTCACGTCGGAGATGGTCACGACAGAACCTTCCTGGGAGGAAGGGAGATTTGCAAAGGAAATGGCTTGGTGGATGCCGGGTACCGACTGACAAACGTTGGAGAAAATAGTGCGGTTGAAATAAACCGAACTCTGCGACAAAGCCAAGTGCCCGGACGTGGCGGTCAGCCCAATGGTCAAAACAAAATGCGTGAATCGTGTTTTCATGGATTGTTGGTGTACCAGTTTAGCTGGTAATTGTTGGTATTCAAGTTCAGGTAGGTAGAGAGTACATCCATGTCGGCCTGCATTTGTGCGCTGGGGCCAGATGTGGAGCGTCCGCCAAAGAACACCAGCGAGCCGTCGGTCATCGGTATCATGTCCGGCGAGCCGCTGTCACCACCTAGAAAAGTATCTTCATCGTTGAACGGCGGTTTGGAGGCTTCATCAAAATAGAATGGAGGACGCAGATTTGCACTCATTCTACCATGTTGACAGGTGCTAAAGCAAACACCAATCGAGCTTGGAGCCGCCATGACAGAGAGCGGCGTAATGCTTGAGGGGAGGTCATTTGTGAATATCACCATTGTGTAGTCGTTAGTGTCTCCGTCGGCTTTATTTCGGTTGAAAGTCGCCGCAACGGTTCTCTCCACCACTTGATTGTCGGCAGTGCAAAAAAACACCTTTTTGCCTGCATAGTCAGCGTTGGTGCTAAACAAGTACGGAGCCGCACTGTGCCCGCGCATGTACCCGTGACGCTTCGTGAGAGCAGTGACAGCCAGTTGACCCGGATTACCTTGCCACTCATTGCACTGCGAGATGCCGGTGAATCCTGTCTTGCCAAAGAGCAGGCAGTTGGTATTCCAAGCGAGCGAGGGTTGGTGGGTGTAGTTGCTGGGCCAGCCGGTCGGAAGCGTGTAAGTCGTCCACAGTTGATCCGTCTTTCCATTGGTATAAGTGATGAAGTTCGTCCACACTGCCCACGCTGGCGCATCCAGCACTACCAATCTGGCGGCCGGCGAGGCTGTGCCAGCACGACTTGAGGCAATCACGTTGTAGAGACCATTATTCGTCAGTTGCACGGACGTCAATGTGAGCGAGGTGTTGGTGGCGCCTGTGAGCAGCGTAGAATCACGATACCATTGATACCTCAAGCAGGCTTGGGCCATCGTGACGGCAAAGGTAGCGATCGAGCCTACCGGGACGATTTGGTACGTCGGCGCGCTGGTAACGACGGGTTGATCGGCGGGATTGCTGTCCGCTTCGTACTCTTGCTGGTTGGTGAGGCAATCTCCGTCCGAGTCGTCGGTGGGTGTTTGACTGAGGTCCCAAAAGTATCCGATTTCCCAACTGTCGGGCAGCCCATCTCCGTCACTGTCAGGATCCGCGTAATCCGGGAGACCGTCGCCATCCGTGTCCATCGGCAGGCCGTTGGTGCCGACCGCCACGTAATGGAACCCGATGTCCACGGGCGAACTGGTTTCCTCCCACTGATACGTCGTCGTGGTGTAGTGGTAGAGACCGGCGTCGGCCGCGTTGCGACTGCCCGCATCCATCAGTAGGCTCAGCATCCCGTCGTTGATCGGGTAATAGTAGTTTCCCAAGTAACCCGTCTGGTACACCGGGCTGTTGGTCAGGATGACATCATTCGCGCCATTGGAACTTAGCCGGTTTTTGTTGGTCACGTAGCCGTTGTAGTCGTGGGTGATCGTGCCCGATTGGGTAATGGTCGTCTGGTCGAAGAGGGTATCGCGAACTTCGCATGCACCAGTTCCAGAGCGATACAACGTCAGCGTGCCCCCGCGAAAGAGGTTGTTGTAAAGAAAACGATCCACCGCCTCGTCATCGTCTTTCAAATCCACCGCCACTCGTTCCCACAAACAGTTCGTCAACCCGACCGGTGTTCCCTTCAGAAAAACTTTACTTCCGGTGAACCGCCCGTCCGTGAAACTGAATGGCACATGAAGATTGTAAATTGTCAGATGATCGCCGCTTCCGCTCAGGGCCGACCAGTCCGTGAAGCGACACCGGATTTCCGGGGCCGTCGCCGTGCTGTCCACGTAAACGAACGTGCCATTGTTCACGGCGTTGGTGGGACTGCCTTCCTGCACCGAGAGGTAGCGCGCCAGGATGTTGGGCTGCGTGGGCGAACCCTCGGAAACAAGTTTGCCACCACTGCGCACGTAGAGAATCCCCGGATTGGCATTGCTGCCGGGCCAGGTGCCCAGCACCACGCCATTGGTCAAGGTCAACGTGGCGTTGGTCAGCGTTACCGCGCTGATCACAAAGTCGAGCGGATCATAGTGAAAACCCCTATCGGGCTGCGAATCCGAATCGCGCTGGGCCTGGGGTGAGAGCGTGGTGTTGGCGTTGATGTTGGTGGTGATCCCCACGGGCGGATAGGTGGTTTTCTTTTTCAAGTCAGCCAAGAGACTCGCGCTGATATTCGTCGTCCCGGAATCGCGGTTGGTGCTGATTGATACCAGATAATAGCTGGCGGCGCCGCCGGTTTGGTAAATTCCGTTGCCGCTGGAGTTGGTCGTGCAGTAATACAAACTGACATTCGTTCCAAGATTTGTGACCGCCGTCAGGATGCTGTTGGTCAGCTTGCGGAGATCATTGGTGGGAGAGAAAAACGTGTTGATCTGATCCGCCGTGACATGCTCGCCGCGAACCACATTGCCTCCATAGCCTGAACTGACGGCGGTACCACACTTGGAAAACAGCACGTTATGAAGCAAAACGTCGGTATCGAGCGACACAATGGCGGTTCCGCAACTTACAAACTGGCAATGCCATACACTGCCCGGCTCCTGGCAGCCCCAGATTCCTGTACCCGCATACGACAGCCGCAGATACTTGTACATGGCGCTCCCGCCGCCGGAGAGATACGTCGCGCCGTTGTAATTGGTCGGGTTGCCGGTGCTGCCCGTGATCGTCTCGCCAACGGTGTTGTGATCTTTCGATGTCAGCAGGGCCATTCGGTAGGGACTCGTTTGGCAGACCAGCGAACCATTCACCGACAGCTTGGCGAAAGCGTTATTGGTAAACTTGATAACGGCCGCTTCCAGAGTCGTCGTGCCACTCAGATTTACTAAAGCACTGACATAATACGTGGAATCCGACCGGAACACATAGTTTGTCTGGCCGGTGTTGATGGTCACATAGTCCCAAACGACTTGCGCGGCAGCGGCGGTGCGTTTGGCAGGGTCCGCTTGCGCGATCTGGAACTCGCCGGTCTTCGCTGGCTGAACTCGTCGCGGCGGCACATGACCGGCCAGGAGCGGGGCATCGCGATCAAGCACTTGTGCCAGCGGCAAGGTGTCCAAGAGCGGTTTCAGTTCGGAATAGCTGGCGGCTTCAATGAGATATTTTTTCCCATCCGGCGTCTGCATCCATTGTTTGAATACGCGCACGTCCTTGCCGCCATCCGCCCCATCCATGAACGCTCGGCCCGTCGGCATCTGCATGTCCCCGCCGAAATTCAAAATCTGATCCACTTCATCCGGCTCGACCATCGTCGCGCGCAGCACCGCGTTGGTTTCGGCTTTGAGCACCACCGCGTGGATACTTGGGGTAGGAGACTCATAGAAGGCGGTCCACACTTCCAAACGAACCGTTTTGGCATCAAACCCCAACGCCGCCAAGTGTTCAGGCGATAGCCTTTCTTGCAGGAGAACATCCTGATGAAACTGGCCGCGTTCGTTCTTGATCCGCACGCTGGCGCGGATCGTATCGAACGCATCGAAGTACGTGATTTCGTTCGGCGCCGTTTGTTCACCAATGGAGTTCGTAACGCTGGCAATCTGCAAACTTCTGCCACTGACTGGATCAAACAGGTTCAAACCGATGATGCCACTGCGCATCCGCTGGCCATCCGGCGTTTGGAAATCGATCGCACCTTCCGCGGTGTTCAAGTTTGGCGCCAGAATCACCGAATGTTGTCCGCGTCGCGCGACGGCAAAACCATCTCCGGTAATTTCAAAACGCTCGTCGCTTGCCTCAAAGAGTCCGGTTTCACGATTCAGGAAATTCAAGCCGGTCGCTAACTCGGTAAAGGAACTCACATTGGTCCGGCCGGCTTCATCGACCCTCGTGGTCTGCCAAACGCGATGGTGCGGGCCGATATCGACCACGACGGGCACGCCAGCTGGAGTCGCGGTTTGAGGGTTGAGCGCCGTAGCGACTTGGGCCTGGGCAGAAAGAGCCAGAGAAGCGGAGAGCAGGGCGAGCGCGTGGACAGTCTTCATCGTTTACACTCCTGGAACCGCGGGGATTGAGGAAACCAGGTTGAAGGCCTCGGTCATGAGGGAACGTTCTGCCGATTCGCACAAACGTCAACGAGTATTGTTGAAAACCTTATTCACAGCTTGTGGACTTCAGTCAAAACTTATTCACGATTGTGGATTCCATTTAGGTCAGCCTTTCTCTCCCGACTCGATCGATCCCGGCAACATGCCGAAGTCGCGCTCGTGGTTGGCATGGTCGGCTTGTAGAAACGCGATCAGGTCGGTCCTCTGCGGGTGGTTCGCGGCGGCAACCAAACCATCCGGTATGAGTGCGGTATAAGCGACAGGCGGCGGCTCACCATTTCCTTGAGGTCTGCCCGCAGGATGGTGTCTGCCGCGCCCTGCCCGCCGGCCGTTTGCGCCTTTGCTTCCTGGCGCCTTTGCGGTAAAGGCCTTTCAAGGCAAGGTTTATCGTTGTCCTGTAAGGCAACGAACGGAGTCCGGCGCTCCGGGCGGAGGGGCGTCAGACCGGCACCACGGCAATCCAGCAGTTCCCAGCGAATTTGGCCTTGAATTTTTCCACGACCGCTTCCGCCGCCGCCGGTTCCTGGAAGATCGCGAACGTGGTGGAGCCGCTGCCGGACATGAGCGTGGCGACCGCACCCTGCGCCCGTAGAAATTCCTGATAAATTTTAAGAATGGGATATTTGTCCAGCGCGGGCGCTTCGAGCGAGTTGTAGAACTCTCGGCTGGCCATCGCAAGATCGCAGGCTTGAAGCAGGTTGATCAATTTCCGCGCCCGACCGGGCGTTCCGTTTTGGGCGGCGGGAAAGCGGGCGAGGTTTTGGTAAGCCCAAGGCGTGGAAATACCGAAGCCAGGGTGAATGAGAAAAAAGCTGGTGCCGCGCAGCGCGGGAAACGGGCTCAGCGACTCGACGATTTCGCCCCGACCGGTGGCGAGCGCGGGTTTGTCCTGCAAGAAGAAATTCACATCCGAGCCCAGCGCGGCGGCCAGTTCAGCCAGTTTTGCCGGCGGAAGCGGTTGGCCGAACAATTCATTCAAGCCCAGCAAGGTCGTGGCCGCGTTGCCACTGCCACCCCCCAAACCGGCGGCGAGCGGGATTTTCTTTTCGAGGTGAATGTGGACGCCGTCGCTGATTTTCGCCGCCCTTAGAAACGCGGTGGCGGCGCGGTGGACGAGGTTGCCCGCGTCGGTCGGCAAACTGGGTTCGCTACAAGTGAGTTGGATTTCCGCCGGGCGGCGGGCAAACGCCAGCCGGTCGCAGAGGTTGACCGGGTGGAATACGGTTTCGAGGGCATGAAAGCCGTCTGGCCGCCGGCCGAGGATATTCAGCAACAGGTTAACTTTGCAGGGTGAATCTTTTTCGAGGACTCGCATCGAGGTGGTTGGTTAGCCGTCAAATCTGTGCCTGGTAAAATCGGGTAGGAGGTGAGGGTTAGAACCTCACCGTCCTCCCACACCACCGGACGTAGGGTCCACGTATCCGGCGGTTCCGTTGAAGCCTTGCTTTCGTTGTGTAGGCTCCCGACCGACTATAGCCGCCCGAGCCTACCTCGCGGGAATCCGTCCCACGCCTTCGGCCCGTGGCCGTCTTGCGACGCAACTGGCCAATCAGGTTCTGGAAGCTTCCACTCGCAGTCCTCAATCGGTTCAGCCCTTCGTCGATTCCTCGACTACTATGGCCTCTGCTGACTTCTCCGCCGGCATCGTCACACCCTTTCGAGTGCGCTAGCTTTATCGCACCGTCGGAGACCTCCCCGGGTAATGCGCAATGACCTTCCCGCTTATGTCCGCCACATCTACGCCCACGAGTTACGGTGCAAGAACTGGACTTTGAGTCTCTTTGCCCTCTTGTCCCTCGCGTTCGCCTCATATGTGGTTTCTGTTCGTCGGACCAGCGCTTTGCCATCGGCTTCCTTCAGATTCCACCTCACGGTGGACACCCTTGCCGTTCGGCTAGCAGTTCCCCTTGCCGGGCCTGCATTGGACTTTCACCAACTAGTCATCGCGCCCTGCCGGGCGCACAAATGAAAACGCGCCAACATCGGCTGGCGCGTTTCGTGAAATGGTCAAGCAACTCGTTGAGCTGTCGAACCCGCGGTGGCTATGGGGAATCAAATACGCGGAACCGGCTGCCGGGAATATAAGGGGCGATATCACCGCCGCTGAAACCAATCGAGGTATCGGTCGCAAAAATCGAGCTTTCCGGCAGCCCGGGGTGGTAACTGTCGGGATAGGCGGGCTTGGGCGTGAGGTAGTTCGTCGCCACCGGGCCGTAGTCGTCATCCTTGTGATTCGGGAAGGGCGCCGTGACAACTTCATAGAAGCCAACGCCGAAGCGGGCGAAGGTCTTGCCCAAACCGCGAACGAACCCGGTCGCAGTGCTGGAATACGCCGAATCGTAGATCGTCGATTGTTCGATGCTCCGCTGCATCTCCGCGAGCCGAATCGGCTCGTACAGGTTGCTCATTCCGCGCCCGAGTTTTTGCGAAGGACCCGCGCAACCGGAAACCAGCACGGCAACCAACAGTGCCGCGCCCAGGAGGGAGATATTTTTTTGCATAGGTTGATTAATTGCTGAAGCCAAAATTAGCGTCTGGCCGAAAGATGTAAAGCGCGATTTGCAATCATTGTCGTTCGTATTCGCCTTTGCCCAGCCGCTTGAGCACGGTGAAACCCGCCTTCTTGGCGTCCGTGACGGAGAGGGGCTTGGTTTTTTGGGGCGAACTGAAACTGGAGAAAACCTTGCGCACCGGCTTCTTGCAGGCGGGACAATTGGTGAGCGGCTTGGCGGAGAGCGGGCGGTTCAAGGTGAAGCTCCCGCCGCACACGGCACAGTTGCCGTCACATAGTTCGTATTCGTAAATTGGCATGGCTTCGTCTCTTAGTAATTCCGGGCCTAAAAATCAGCAGTCGCGGGGCCAATGTCAATTTGCGTTTCCCATTCCCGAGTCGCCCGCTTAACCTGCGGCCATGGCGCTCGTGCGAATCCTCGTTGACGGTTACAGCCTGCTCCACAACTGGCCGGAGTTAATGCCGGGCAAGCCGCGCCATTCGGCGATCGCCCGGGCGGAACTCGTCCATGTCCTGACGCGCTACCAAGACGCCATCGGCACGCCCATTACGATCTTTTTTGATGGCAGCGGGGCGCCGGCCGGAGTGCCCAAGCATGAATCGGCGGGTCAGGTGGAGGTACTGTTCTCGAAGGCAGGCCAGACCGCGGACGACATGATCGAACGCGCCACCCATCGTTTCCAACCCTACGGGGAAGTCTTGGTGGTGACAGACGACCATGCCGAACGCGATACCGTTATCGCTTTTGGCGGCATGGCCGCCTCATGCCTGAGTTTCATTACCACGGTTGAGGGAGCGCTGGCGGAATTCACCAACGATTTGAAAAATTACAACCGGACCGAGCGCAAGCGCTTCAAACAAAACCGATGAACCTTCTCCCCTCGAACAAACGCGGCCGCCGCCGCTGGCCTTGCGCGACACTCTCGCTCGTGTGGCTTACTTATTCCCTAGCGGCCCAGACAATCGTTCCGAAAACCAACGCCCCGCCCAAGCCAGTCACTGAACGATTCCTGCTCATCGTGGACACGTCAGCCGCCATGAAGAAACGCGCCGCGAATGTCGAGCGGGTGGTCGGCAACCTATTCGCCGGCGGCTTGGGGGAACAATTGCATCGCGGCGACACGATCGGGG
>JANOHH010000863.1:0-4807 GCA_031406395.1 Verrucomicrobiota bacterium
GGTCTTTGGTTGCGGGACAACAGGCGCAAAAAATTGGCCGGTTGTCTGAAGCGATTCAGGCGTATCGCCGGGCGGGGCAGTTGGACGGCAGTTATTTTGAGGCGCATTACCGACTGGGTTTGACGGCCTTTGAGATGCGCAGCTTTCGGCTCGCTTTGGCGGCGTGGGAGACCGCGCTGGCCCTCCGGCCCGATTCCGCCGACGCCCGTTACAATTTCGCCCTCACCCTTAAGGCGTCCAATTATCCAAATGACGCCGCCAATGAGTGGGAGAAAATGCTTGCCCTGCACCCGGATGAGGCACGCGGACATCTAACTTTGGGCAATCTCTATGCGGAGCAACTCCGCGACATCCCCCGCGCACGTCGACATTACGGCCGCGTATTACAGCTGGATCCGCGGAATCCCCAGGCCCAGGCCATTCGTTATTGGTTGGTAGCCAATCCCGGCTAATTCACTGGCACGCAAACGGCTTATTCTTAGCCGAGGCGGAGTGCCAATCGCACCTACGCCCGAATTGCCAGGTCTATGAACACAGCAAATTTACCGTTTAACTGGTTCGACGTCGTGGTCCTGATCCTCTTGATGGTCGGAGTACGAAGCGGTCGCAAACACGGCATGTCCCAGGAGGTGATGTTCGTATTTACCTGGGTCGCCCTCGTAATCTTGTGCGGCATTGCTTATGAGCCGCTGGGCCTTTGGCTTGCGAGTACGGCCGGGCTTGGCAAGCTCCTCGCCTACCTGCTTGCGTATGCCATGACCGCAGCCTTCGTGGCGTTGGTGTTCGTGTTTCTCAATCGAGTGATCGGTGAACGACTCAAAGGCAGCGATACCTTCGGCAAAGCCGAGTACTACCTCGCTATGCCAGCTGGAATGCTTCGTTTCGCATGTATCATTCTCGCCTTTCTTGCGTTGCTCAACGCGCGCCTGTACCAAACGTACGAAGTCAAAGCGATGACGAAGTTTCAAGATGACAACTACGGCAGTCAGTTTTTTCCTACGCTCCAGTCGGTGCAGTCGGACGTGTTGGAGAAATCGTTCGTAGGGTCGCAGACGAAAAAGCATCTCGGTTTTCTGCTCATCAAACCCACCGCTCCTGCCGTTCCTGGCGAGCCCACGCAGCAGGTGAAACGGAGAGAATTCAGTTTGCCCTAGACGCGCCGGCTGGTTTGCGCCTAGATGGATGCGTGGCTGGGCTGTTTTCCGACAACACTCTCGAACAAATTCGTGCCGCCAGTGACATTGTGGATGTTATTGGCAGCTATTTGCCTTTGAAGCGGGCCGGTGGGAATTTCACGGCGCTCTGTCCGTTCCACAAGGAGAAGTCCCCCAGTTTCAACGTCAATCCCCACAAGCAAATCTTCCACTGCTTCGGTTGTCACAAAGGCGGCGATGTATTTTCGTTCGTGAAGGAGTACGAAAACATCGGCTTCGTGGATGCCGTGAGGCGGTTGGCCGAGCGCGCGAAGATAACCATTGAGGTTGACCAAAATCCCGCCGCGCAGGAATCCCGTCACCTCAAGGACACGCTGCTGCAAATTCACGAACAGATCACCCAGCGCTGGCAAACCTGTCTGGCCAATGAAGCCGCCGGGCAACTTGCGCGTGACTATCTCGCGAAACGCGGCGTCTCCGAGGAAGCCGTGAAACTCTTCCGGCTCGGGGCCGCGCCGGAGGCTTGGGATGACACCGTGAATTGGGCGAAAGGCAAGGGGCACGATCTCGCCGTGGTGGAGAAAGCGGGGTTGATTTTGAAGAAAGAGGGCAGCGATCGCCCTTACGACCGGTTTCGCGGGCGGCTCTTGTTTCCGATCTGCGATGAACAAGGGCGGGTGATCGGCTTCAGCGGGCGCATCCTGTCCGGTGACGAAAAGGCGGCCAAGTACGTCAATTCGCCCGAGACCCCGATCTTCACCAAGAGCAAAGTTTTCTTCGGACTCGACAAATCCAAACGCGCGATCCTTGATGCGGGATCCGCGATTGTCTGCGAGGGTCAGCTCGACTTGATCGCCTGCTTCATGGCGGGCGTTCAGAATATCGTTGCGCCGCAGGGGACAGCCTTTACCGATCAGCACGCACGCATCATTAAGCGCTACGTGGAGGAAGTCGTGTTGTGTTTCGATTCGGATAATGCGGGGCAAACCGCTGCTGTCCGTTCACTGGACAGTCTGATCGCCTCCGGGCTTGCCGTGCGCGTCGCGGTCGTGCCCTCGCCGCACGATCCAGACAGTTTCATCAAAGCCAACGGCGGGGCGGCGTTTCGGAAACTAATCGAAGACGCGGAGGGTTTTTTTGATTACTTCCTCGGTCGGCTTTGTCGCACCAATGATATCGCCACCGACAAGGGGCGGCTCTTCGTGCTGCGTGAAATGGCGGAAGCCGTGCGCAAGACCGGCAACACCGTGCTTGTGGACAAATACGCTCAGAAAACCGCGCTGCGGCTTGGCGTGACACCGGACGCCATGCGCGCCGAGTTCAAGAAGACCCCGTCAGTACCCGTGATGATGGAAGAAGAATCCTTCGAGGATGCCACTGAAACACCGTCGGAAATGCCGCGGCCATCCACGACTGAGTTGCGGTTGATCAAGCTGACTTTGCTGCACGACGCGGGTGTCGATTGGCTCGCCGCCCATCTCGACTTGGATTGGGTTCAGAACCCGATAGCGAAGGACATCCTTTCACGCCGGCTGCAAGCGCGTGGGGCAGGGAATTGGCGAAACCTTGGCCTGTTCCTCGACGGGTTTGAATCCACGCAAATCCGCAGCCTCATCACCGAGGCGACCATGGATAAACGCGAGCTCCCCAACCCGGAACAGCAACTCGCCGATATCGCGATTCGTTTGCGCAATCAGTTCCTGGACGGCCAGATCGCGGTGCTGACGCAACGCATCAGCCAACCGGAAACATCCGACTCCGACAAAGTCAAAATGCTGCGTGAGCAGCAGGAGTTAAAACAACGCAAACGCCAACCGCTTGCAACGCTTGGGTAAACTAAACGGCGCAAACTCGTCAGAGTTCGCGCCGCACGTTGGAGCATAGCTCCGATCTATTTCGCGCCCTGATCGATCCAGGCCCGAATCAAACCGACCTGCTCGGGTGTGAGCGGAGCGATCTTGGCCTTGTTGTCTTTCGGGGGCATCCAATGGTCTTCCTCACCAATCCGAGCAACGCTGGCGACCAGTGCGCTTTTCGCGCTTTGGCCTGGCTCGATGACCTTGCCGTCGGCGCCACCCTTGAGTGCGCCCTCCAGACTGTTGAGGCGCAACTTGGCCTTGGGCTTTTCCTCGCCGTGGCACTTGACGCAGGATTTTTCGAAGATTGCCTTGATGTCGCCCGCGTAGGTTACTCCCTTTTTAGTCGAGGCAGGTGGGAGTTTGCTTGCGTCAATGGCGTGCTCTTCCGCTCGTCCGGTTGGGCTCAATGCAACTACCGACGCCGCAAGGGCCAGAATTACCAAATGTTGTGAAACGGTCATTATGTTTTTCATTGCTTGTATTTGAATTTCGCGAATTAGAGCGAAAGACGGCGATGGAGTCAAAAAAATTCAACTTTTCTTCCTGATTCTCGCGTGCGCTAGCGCCGCCTTGCAGTGCGAGGATTTGTTGGCTAACCATTAGGAGTGATTCCGGAAAACTTTTCTGACGCCGCGCTGGTCGTGCTCGGTCACGGGACAACTCAAAACGAGGCTTCAGCCTTGCCGGTGCTCCAGCACACGGCGGAACTGCGGCGGCGCGGAATGTTTGCCGAAGTGCGCGCGGCGTTCTGGAAGCAAGAACCACAGGTAAAGCAAGTCCTGGCCGCGATCGGAGCGCCCCGCGTCTTTATCGTTCCTTTATTCATCAGCGAGGGCTATTTCAGCTGGGAAGTCATCCCACGCGAGTTGGGACTGGGTGACGACTTCCGACTTCAAACTCCAAACTCCAAGGTCTTTTACTGCCGCCCCGTCGGCACGCACGACCGCATGACGGAGGTGATTCTCGCTCGCGCCCGCGAAGTCGTGGCGAAATACCCATTTCCCCGGGCGCCGACGCCCAAGGACATAACGTTGTTCATCGCCGGTCACGGTACCGGGCGGAACGAAAATTCGCGCAAAGCGATCGAACGCCAGGTCGAATTGATCCGCGCCCAGCAACTCTACGCCGCCGTTCACGCCGTCTTCATGGAGGAAGCCCCGCACATTGCTGAGAGTTACGCCCTGACACAGACGCGAAATCTCGTGGTCGTGCCTTTTTTCGTCAGCGATGGCCTGCACACGGTCGAAGACATCCCGGTGTTGTTGGGCGAACCGGAACAAAGTGTGAAACAACGCCTTGCCGCCGGTCAGCCAACTTGGCGAAATCCCTCGGAGCGGAACGAAAAACTGGTTTGGTATTCGACGGCGGTGGGAACCGAGCCAGGAATGGCAGACGTGATTTTGGAACGCGTGATGGAACTCAATGCTGCGCCCGTCAATATCTCAACCTGAGGCTTAATTGAGCGGGGATAAGGCTCGAATCTTCTCAGCGCACTCACCTACGCATTTTCCATCTTCCATCCTCCATCCCCCATCCTCTATGCTCCGCTCCGTGCGTTGGAACAAAATTACAATTGTGGGGGTGGGCTTGCTCGGCGGCTCGCTGGGGTTGAAAGGTCATGGGACTGAGCCGGACACCGTGCCCGCGCTGGTGCGGCGCGTTCGTGCACCAGGCCTTCTACCAAGCTGGCGTGCGGCTCTCGTCGCGGCTGATCGACCCCGAGCGCTCCTATGAGGACGCCGTTGCCGGCCGCCGCGGCCTGAAAAGCATCGCGATGCGGTCGGTGCGCAAGGG
>JANOHH010000868.1:0-5685 GCA_031406395.1 Verrucomicrobiota bacterium
CAACCAAGCCCGGCGCGCACGGAGTGACGCGCCCTACCAGCAAAAAGCACTCTTGGGGTGCGCGGCTACGCCCAACGCTTTGGCGGTCTTGAATCCGAACTGGCTAGTCGCAAAACCTTCGCGCATCCTTCGCCCTCAAACATGGGTGCTGGCCTCAACAATCAATCACGCCTCTTCGCCGCTCTCGCTTTGGCGGTGCTCGTCGCGATGCTCGGCCTCACGTTGCGCGCGCCCGACGGTCCGCTCGGCGACGGCTTGGTGCGCGCCAGCTATGATTCGCTCCATGTTTTGAACGGCACGCGCCTGGCGGCCTTGGCCGAGTCACCCGTCGTCATTGTTTATCTCGATCTAAATTCATTTAAGGCGAAGGAACTCGACCCGGCGCATCCCTGGCCCCGCAGCATGCATGCGCAGTTGCTGCGGCAGTTGAAGACTGCAGGTGCGCGGACCGTGGTGATCGACATCATCTTCAGCGATGCCGGGCCGGACGCCGCCGCTGATCGCGCCTTGGCGGAAGGCATCCGCGCGAATGGCCGCGTGATCCTGGCCGGAGAACTGAATGACGACGCCAGTCATGTGACGAGTCAGGATCAACCGTGGGCCCGCCTGACCAAGGTGGCGCCCCCGTTTGAACCGTTCACCACCAACGCCGCCGCCTGGGGGGCTGCGTCACATGTGATCGACGATGATTTTGTTGTGCGCCGTTACCTTGCGGGATTCACCTCACAGGTGCAGCCGTCACTCACCTGGGCCGCGGCCGAATGGTTACAACTGCCGGCCACGAAGCAACCCGCTGGCGTGAGTGGAGCGAACCAAAACTGGATTCGCTACTATGGCCCGGCGCTGTCCATTCCGAACGTAAGTTACGCCGAAGCGCTCGATCCGGCGGGCGTGCCGCCAGATTTCTTCCGCGACAAAATCGTTTTCATCGGCGCGCGGCCCATGGCGGGCCCGTTCCAGGAACGGCAGGACGAATTCCGCAATCCGTTTCACTCGTGGGGCCACAAGGAACTTTTCATGCCGGGCGTGGAAGTCCACGCGACGGAACTGCTCAATCTCGTGCGCGGCGACTGGTTGCGACGACTCTCGCCCGGAGCGGAATCTGCGGGGCTGTTGATTGTGGCGATCCTGTTTGGCGGCGGATTGATCTGGCTGCGCCCCATTCCGGCCACAGTCGTTGCGTTAGCCGGCGCCGGCGCGGTTCTGGGCTTGGCGGGGTTTGGTTTCTCACAAGGCACCTGGTTTCCGTGGCTCATCGTTTCCGCCGCTCAGATCCCCGCCGCGCTGGGTGGCTCGGTGCTTTTTTATTCAGCTGAATGGTATCGCGCCCGTAAGCGATTCGAAGCCGCCAAACGGAACGCTGATGCAAAAATCCGCGAGCAAGCGGCCCTGATTGACAAGGCGCATGACGCGATCTTGGTTCAGGACCTCGATGGCACGATTACCTATGTCAATCCGAGCGCCGAGCGACTCTACGGTTGGAAACTGAGCGAACTCCAGCGCGACGACGCGGGCGATGAAATGTTTTCTCCGGATGCGGAAGCCGCCAAAACCGCCCGCGCCATCGCACTCAAGGACGGCGAATGGAATGGCGAGTTGCGCCAGCAAACGAAGACAGGAGAGGCTGTGATCGTCGCGAGCCGCTGGACGTTGATTCATGACCAGCTAGCGCAGCCCAAGGCGTTGCTGCTCATCAACAGCGATATCACGGACAAGAAAGAGCTGGAGGCCCAATTGCTTCGCACCCAGCGCATGAACACCATCGGCACCCTCGCTGGGGGCATGGCACACGACCTCAACAACGCGCTTGCGCCGATCCTCATGGGCACGCAACTGCTTCGCCGCAAGGCAACCGACGACGAGACGCGCAATCTGCTGGGCCTCATGGAAACCAACACGCACCGGGGCGCGGACATGGTGCGCCAGGTGTTGCTCTTTGCGCGCGGCCGCGGCGGAGATTCCGAGCGCATCGAACTCTCCCCTTTGGTCAAGGAGTTGGAGAAGCTGGTTTGCGAGACGTTTCCAAAGAACATTGGAGTCGATGCCTTCCTGCCCGACGACCTTTGGCAAGTGCTGGGCAACTCGACCCAATTACATCAGGTCCTGTTGAACCTCAGCGTCAACGCCCGCGATGCGATGCCGGAAGGCGGAAGACTCTCCTTCGTCGCTGACAACGTGAAACTCACGGAGGCCGAAGCCGCCACGATTCCCGCCGGCCAGCCTGGCGAATTTGTTTCATTGCTCGTTTCCGATACGGGTACTGGCATGCCACCAGAAGTGCGGGCGAAAATGTTTGAGCCCTTCTTCACTACCAAAGGCGAAGGCCAAGGCACCGGCATTGGGCTTTCCACCGTGCTGCGAATCGTAAAGGCCCACGGCGGATTTCTGCGCGCGGAAAGCGAGGCCGGGCAAGGCACGGCGTTTGAAGTATTTCTGCCCCGCGCGACGGAAGTTGTGGCGGTGGAAACGGCCGGGCCGGTGGAGAAACTGCCGCGCGGTGCCGGGGAATTGATTCTGGTGGCCGACGACGAAAAGGCCATCCGCGAACTGGTCGCGGCCGAACTGACCGCCTTCGGCTACCGCGTACTGACCGCGACGAACGGCGTGGAAGCCGTGGTCCAATTCCGCGCGCACGTCGAGGAGGTGCGCTTGTTCATCACCGACAGCGCCATGCCGGTAATGGACGGGAATCAGGCGGTGGCCGAATTGCGCAAACTCAAGCCCGGCCTACCGGTGATTCTCACGAGCGGGGAATTGGACGCGGACAAAGCTGATGGTGTGGTGGTGAACAAACCGTTCGCGCTGGAGGAATTGCTGGGCGCGATTCACAAGATTTTGACGACACCTTAGCGGAGTAGCAGAGAGCCCGGACCGCGGCGACCCCTCGGATCCAGACTTGGAATTCGTAACCCGCCCGTTACAATCGCTTTTGCAATGGCCACAACGCTACAAGTCGGGCGCGATTTTTCCTGCCTCATTGTCGAAGACGACGCGGCCTTTGCCACGATGGCGGCGCAGGTGGTTCGCGGGGAGGGCGGTCTGACCACGCTCGCCAAGGATTTGGCCGAAGCCCGCAACGCTACGGCAAACCAATCATTCGACCTCGTTCTGCTCGACAATCATCTGCCCGACGGCCAGGGCTACGATTTCTTCGATCAACTAGCTCGGCGCAATCCCGAGGCACCCATCGTGATGATCACCGGTATGCCGGATCTTGGGGAAGCGGTGACGCTCACGCGCAACGGCCTCTTTGATTATCTGACCAAGCCCGTGAGCGTGGATGCGCTTGCCGCTTGTTTGGCGCGGGCCAAGTTGCGACTCAGCACCCGCGAGGTGCCGGTGCCGGCCACAGAGTTCTTCGGCGAATCCGCAGCGATGCGCGAGGTGATGACCCAACTCCGCCAGGCGGCGAAGCATGCCTCGAGCACGGTATTACTCACCGGTGAAACGGGCGCAGGCAAGGACCTCGCGGCGCGGGCGCTGCATGAACTCACGTTTCCGAGCGCGAATGCACCGTTCATTGCCGTGAATTGTGCTGCGCTGCCGGCGGAGATGTTCGAGTCGGAGTTGTTCGGGGCGGAACGCGGCGCCTACACCGGCGCGGACAAAAAGCGCGCCGGTCTCGTGGCGGCCGCGGCGGGCGGAACTTTGTTCCTTGATGAAATCGCGGAAGTGCCACCGGCCTTGCAGGCCAAGCTGCTGCGGCTGCTCGAGGCGCGCGAGTTCCGTTCGTTGGGCAGCACGGAGAGCCAGCCGTTCACGGGGCGGTTTGTCGCCGCGACGAACAAGAAGCTCGCGGACGAAGTGAAGGCCGGCAGGTTTCGCGAGGACTAGTGGTACCGGCTGGACGTGTTCGCCGTGGAATTGCCGCCCTTGCGGCAGCGACGGGCGGATCTTCCCGGTCTGGCTGAATTACTCCTCACCCAGCTCGCCCAGAAATATTCGCGCGCCAAGCCGCTGCTGCGGACGGAGGATTTGTCGGCGCTCAGCGCGCATAGTTTTCCCGGAAACGTTCGGGAGTTGCGGAACGTGCTCGAGCGTTCGCTTTTGAGGACGATGGACGCCAGCAAATGGATCAAGCTGGATTTGAACTGGCTGAATCGCAGCACAACGGCGACTGCTCCCGCTCCAGCCCCCGCCGCGTCGTCGGCAAATGATCCCCTGCCGACGGAGCGCGTTCTCACGCCGGTGGAAGCGCAGGAGTATCGGCTCATCCGGGACACGTTGCGCGAAACCAACGGCGGCATCCGGCGCGCGGCAACGAAACTTGGATTTTCGCCGCAGGCATTGCTGCGCCGGTTGGAGAAGTGGCCGGAGCTGCGTCCCGCAAAAGAATAAGCCCGAGCCCCCAGCGGCTGCAGGTGGCGAGGCATCGCTACCGGTCTGCGTGCCACGCCACGCGGAACAAAAACGTCCGGCGAGCGTTCCCATTGCGGAACGCTTTTCGCCCCGCACATTTCCCCGCGAAGATTAATTTCCGAGTTTTCGTTGTGTTTCCACGAAAAGGGTGCTTTTGCCGGCGCGAAAAACGTCGTGGCATCGCCGTTGCTAGAGAAGGCAACGCGTCTCACTCGGTGTGCTCCGCAGCAAAACCAATAAACAAAAAAGCGAACAAAACTATGAAACCTGACAAAACCAATGGGGCGTCCCTGCTGTCTGGCCGATTGGCACTCGTCTTCACGCTCATCTCCATCGTCGCGCTGCCGCTGGGGGCGCGGAACGGTGAAGTGCCCACCGCCGTGTCCGCGCTTCACTCCAGCGGAAAAGATTCGCTGGATCAGCAACTGCGCGCGCGGCTGCGCGAACTGGGGTTTACTGGCAAAATCGAATCCACCCTCGAGAGGCGACTCGGTCGCCGCGTTGACCCGGTGCGCGCCCATCTTGGCCGGCTGCTGTGGTTCGACACGGTCGGTGGCCTGAACAACGACAACACCTGCGCCGGCTGCCACTCACCCACGCGCGGATTCGGCGACACGCAATCCATCGCCATCGGCATCGAGAACAATGGAATTGTCGGCCCGGATCGCAGCGGGCCGCGCAATCAACGGCGCACGCCAATGGCCATCAACACCGCGTTCTATCCAAACCTGATGTGGAACTCGCGCTTCGCTTCACTGTCGGACGATCCGTTTGACAATCGCGACGGATTCCTTTTTCCACCGCCGGAGGGTTTGAGCCTTTCCTACCTGCCGCACCTGCTCGACGCCCAGGCGTTCATTCCACCCACCGAGCGCGTCGAAATGGCTGGCTTTGATTTTCCGGGCGACAACCACGCCATTCGCGCTGAAGTCATGCGCCGACTCAACGCCACACCCGCTTACCGGACGCTCTTCGGCCAGGCGTTCCCGGAAGTGCTGCGCGGAGCGCCGATTGACTATGACATGTTTGCCCAGGCGATCGCCGAGTTTGAGTTCACGCTCGTATTTGCTGACGCGCCGATTGATCAATTCGCTCGCGGCCAGAAGAACGCGCTTACGCCCGAACAGAAGCGGGGCGCGCTGCTTTTCTTCGGCAAGGCGCAGTGCGTGGATTGTCATGCGGTATCCGGGCCGGCGAATGAAATGTTCAGCGATTTCAACCGGCACGTGATCGGAATTCCGCAAATCGTGCCGGCGATCGGCAACGTGACTTTCGACGGGCCGGGTGCGGACGAAGATTTCGGCCTCGAACAAGTCACCGGCAACC
>JANOHH010000869.1:0-1876 GCA_031406395.1 Verrucomicrobiota bacterium
GCATTGACGACGCCCTCGGCCTGCAACCCCTCGGCCGCCCGTAAGACCCCGAGCTCGGGGCGCCTTTCCAATGCCTGGCCAATGGCAGCCGATAAATCAATCTCGTAGCGGGCAGCATCGAGTTTGTCGGTCAACTGGACCGGCACATCCTCTCCGACGGTGCGCGGAAGATTATAGCCCAGCAAGTCCACGAGCCGATTCTTGGTCACGCGTTCAGCGTTGCGGGCGCGAATCAATTGCGGACGCGCATTGGCCACGGCGACTTCGGCGCGCAGCACGTTGAAGCGCGGCACGGTACCGGCTTCAAAACGGCGCTGCTGATCATCCAATTCGCGTTGGAGCAAATTGACCGAAGCTTCACGCACCACGATCTGTTGGCCAGCCAGCAGGATGTCGTAGTAATTGATACGCACCACCAGCAAGGTGTCCGCGACCAAGGCTTGATACTGAAGCAACGCTTGCTCCTGAGTCAGTTTGGCCGAACGCAGCGCCGAATTGATTCGCCCGCCCTCATAAATGGATTGCACCAAGCGAACCTCCGTCGTCCAGGTTTGATCCGTGCCGAACGCAAACGTGCTGCCCGCCGGCGTATCAATGGAGTTCTCCGAAATGGCCTGGTATTGGCCACCAATCCTGATCGTCGGCAAGGCGATTGCCCGGGTCTGTACCACAATGCCATAGGCCGCCTCGAGGTCACTCTTGCCTTTGAGAATCGTGCCGTTTTGTTGCAATGCCAGATCGAGGGCTTCGGCTAGCGAGAGCTGACGCTTGCTCCAATCCTGGGGCTTGGAGTTAGTACGGTCGGCCGCGCCGACGGAAAAAGCCATCACGAGCATTGCCACCAAGGCCAACGCCATGATTCGCGCAAAGCCAGATTGGCAACCAAAATATTGTCTCTTCATAAAAACCTGCTGAAACAATTATGCGGTCAAGTCCCATCGCAACTCAACACTTTGCTACGACCTGGGGGAAGGACGGAAGATTCAAGGACAAATAAACTCCCGTATTAATTCGGCAGTGCGTCAAAAAATTTGCATTGAGCAAACCTCGCATCTACTTTTCGGCGTCGTAAAACCAGATTATGTTGCATCGTTTGAATGATTTAATGCGTCGCAGCGCACCGCCCAAGTCGGCGCCTGTGCAGCGGGCGGCCACCCCACCATTACCCCTGCCCCCGCGCAATACCGGAGAGCCCAAGCCAACTTACGCCAAAGTTTTCCATTGGCGGATGCCGAAAGGTCAGACGACGCAGCCGACCACCGTGGAGATCATCGGCTCCTTCACCGACTGGCAACGGGTGCCGCTGCTTCGCGCCAATGGGCGGGATTCGTGGGAGGCGACGGTCCCGGAGATCGCCGGCCACCGCACGCATCACTACATGCTGCTGGTGGACGGCCTGCCCGCCCCGGACAAAAACTGTGATGGACTCGCCGTTCCCAGTGGCCCCGAAGAGCAGCGCTACGCCCTGACTACACCACGGGGTCCGCGGCTGTTCATGCTCTTTGCGCAGACGAAGTAGAGCCAATCAAACAGGGGGCCATCCTCCTAGTAAGCGGGCATTGGCCTTGCCATTACGGCAAGGCTACATCAGAAAATTAAAAACAGGGCTGCTCCTCGTTGTTGGGCCTCAATCGCGAGAGACTTAATTTCCTCGAGCAATTGTCGATCTTCAACCTGCAAACTTTTGTCTTGAATCGCCTCTGTGATCACCGGGGGAATCGCTCCTAATGTGTTTCTGACCTCCTCTTCTTCGAAGTCATCAATCATGACATTGCATTTGCTGTTTATTTGCAAGAAGACCCCTGTTTTCCAAATTCGATAAAATTGCGCATCGTTGGCAAAAGTCGCCACTCGATATAATTCTATGTCTTCAATC
>JANOHH010000921.1:0-2360 GCA_031406395.1 Verrucomicrobiota bacterium
GGAAACTCGTGTGCCTCACCTTGTTCGCCACCAGCGGCGTTGCGCTGGGTGAGGAAGGGTTTCGCCCACTCTTTGACGGACGGTCGCTTGCCGGATGGGAAACGCCTGATCCGAGTTATTGGACGGTGGAGGAGGAGGCCATCACCGGCCGCATCACCAAAGAGCATCCCTGCATGGTGAACCAGTATCTCGTGTGGGCGGGCGGCGAACTGGCGGACTTTGAACTCAAGCTCAAGTCACGCTTGTCGGGCGAGGGTGGCATCAACAACGGATTCCAATTCCGCAGCCGACTGCTCCCGGACCACGACGTCTGCGGTTATCAAATGGACAATAATCTCCAGACGCCTTGGCTGGTGCGGCTCTACGACGAGTTTGGTCGCCACACGCTGGCCATGCGCGGAGAACGCGCGGTCTTCGATCCCGAAGGCAAACGCACGGCCACCAGACTCCCGGAGGCCGAAGGCCCGGCTTGGTTTCGGCTCGAGGACTGGCATGAGTATCACCTGACCTGCGTTGGCCAACGAATCACGCTGCGGGTGAATGGCCGTTTGGCTGCGGAAGTGGAGGACAATGATCCACGGCGGCGTGAACTCCAAGGCATTCTGGCGCTCCAACTTCACAGCGGTCCGCCCACGGTGGTGCAGTTCAAGGACATTCAACTCAAGGTGATCAAAGCCGCGACAAAGCCCATGTCCTCCATCGTCGAGACGCGCCGGGCGGCCTTGCAACGAGAGGCGATTGCCTGGTGGTCGCTGGATACCGGCGGACACGGGGCGCAGCCACCGTTGCGGCACATACCCGGCTGGGAGAAGTTCGAGTTGAATGTGCGCGCTGCCGGCTCCGGGGCGCGGCCGGCCACGGATGTGGTGATCCTCGACGGGGCTTACTTTGATGCCGGACCAGATTTGCATGGGGGCACGGATGCCGTGACGGTGTATTTGCGGGCACGGGATCCCCGCGGTGACTGGAACTCCGCCCTGTTCGCCAAACGCGGCAGCCACGAAAAGGTTCAGTTCAATCTCTTCAGCGCGAACCTGCCGGAAACACCGGAGGCTGACATCGGTTTTGAAATTCGGACTGACCAGGGATTCGCGATGGTCAGTTTCCCCGTCTCACAGATTGAAGCCACCGCCTGGCATGACTTGGTGGGTCGCTATGATGGCAAGACACTGGAACTTTTCTGCGATGGCCGGCGGATGGCCGGCAAACCCTGGAGCGGAGTCTTGCTGAAGAATCATGAACCGCTGCTCATTGGTGCCGAGACGGACGCGGGCAAGGTCGTCCGGCATTTTCGCGGCGAACTGGAGGAGGCAGCTCTATGGTCGCGGGCTTTGACGGATGGTGAAGTGGCGCTGCTCAGCGGGGTGGGAAAACCGGACAAAGCTGAACGCTGACGGCTCGAACCGCGTGCGGAAACTTGGTCGCCCGTTCAAAAAGTAGGAGACGACGTGAGAAGTCTCTAATTGACGTTTCGGAAACCCAAAAAGTTTGAGACTCGTCACCTCGTCTCCTGCAAGCCGGATAGTCTTTCGATGGCCCGCTACCCGTTTGCTGCGTGTTCGCGCAGGGTGGTTTTCAAAATCTTGCCGGTCGCGTTGCGGGGGAGCGCGGGTACGAAAACGATCTGTTTGGGGACTTTGTAGTCCGCTAAATTGCGACGCACAAATTGCAACAAGGTGCGTTCATCAAGGGTTACCCCATCGGCAGCAGTGACGTAGGCAATCGGTTGTTCACCCTTGCGTGGGTCGGGCACGCCGATGACGGCAACTTCTTTCACGCCCGGAAACTGATGCAGCACTTCCTCGATTTCGCGGGGATAAACATTGATCCCGTTGACGAGCAGCATGTCCTTCTTGCGGTCGGTGATGAAATAGTAACCGTCGGCGTCCCGATAGCCGATGTCGCCCGTAAGCAACCAGTCGCCGCGCATGGTCTTGGCGGTTTCCTCGGGCTTATTCCAGTAGCCCATCATGACGTTGCCGCCGCGGACGCAGATCTCGCCTACTTCGGCGGTGGCCAACCTGCGGCCGGAGTCGTCCTGCACACTAATTTCGACGTTGGGCAGCGGCAGGCCGATCGAGCCAGCTTTGCGCACCCCGCGCAAAGGATTTTTTGAGACAACCGGGCTGGCTTCACTCAGGCCGTAACCCTCGAGGAGGGGGATGTGGAATTTGGCCTCGAAATCTTTCAGCACTTGCACAGGCAAGGGAGCCGAGCCGCTGACGCAAAGACGGAAAGGCAGGCCGGGGAGGTTGGCGTGGGTGAGCGTACGATAGAATTGCGGAATGGCGGGCATCACGGTGGCCCGGTGCTGGATCATCTCCTGCAGCATGTGATGGGGCTGGCTGAGGGACTTGATG
>JANOHH010000959.1:0-3953 GCA_031406395.1 Verrucomicrobiota bacterium
GCACGTCCGGGCTGAGCGGCTTTTGACCGTGGTAACTGAGCAACAGCAGACGGAAGCCCTCGAGGTAGTTCGTGACGGTCAGGTTTTCGAGCTGGACCGGGGTCACCGGCATGCCGCGTTTCAACAACGGCAGCGCCAGCCCATAAACCTGGCTGAGGTGCGGATCGCTCGGCGTCGGATCGCCGCGCTGGAACATCAGCGAATCGCTCACCAGCACGCCCAGGCCCGTCGTACCGCAGTCCCACTCGACGCGCGACTGATTCAGGTCGTTGAGTGCGTTCATCACGATCTGCAGTTCGGTGGCGTAAGCGGACGGGATGCCTTCGCGCTCCCCGGGCTTGCCTTGGCGCGGATACGTTCCGCCAAAAACCCGTTCCGGCCAGGGGGCGACTTCGTATTGCCAGACTTCCTGTTGGAACAACGACGCGACCAGCGTGGATTCCCAATTCACGCGGTAATCCTCCCAATCGTGATTGGGGTTATCCTCGACCGGGTCGTTCAAATACCAAACGCGGCGGCCGGTCGCGCGGACCAAGTTTTGCATCGCACCGTATTCAAGAAACGCGGTTTCAAACGTGCGCTCGCGCAGCTCTCCCCGAAAACGATTCGGCGTGCGCGAAGTGCCGGTCCAGACCTGCGCGATGTAACCATCACAACCGTTGAGCCGGGCGAGGCTGGATTCCGGGCTGACGATGCGCCAGTGCGCGTAGTTCAACAGGCTGTGGGTGGGCACATAGCAACGGACTTGGCGGCCTGTGCGTTGGTTGTAGGCCTGAATGTGATCGAACACCTGCTGCAAGGCGCGGCGATACAGAAAATATTTGAGCTTGGACGCGCGCCACTGGGCATCCACGGAACTGTGCGGTGGCTGCCAATCCTCCCCATAGAAAGCGCGCCACTCACGTCGGAAACCTTCCGAATAACCACCGCGCACCCAGAACTCAGGTTCTTCGAGATGCACGGCCTCCACGCCCGCATCGAGCGCGCGCTGAACGCCCACGCACAGAAACTTCCCGAAGTTCGTGCCCGGACACATGTAATAGACATCGCCGCCGTGGCTGATCTTCTTGCCGTTCCGCTCGGTTTGCGCTTCGTCCTCGTGATTGACGCCGTCGAAGCGGCCGTAGAGGTAGTCCTGATATTCTCCCCATGACACACCGGTCATCAAGTGGATGCGATAGCCGCGATCGCGCCAGGTCTGGAGGCGTTGCGGCAAGCCGGGATCAATGCCATAGACAATGGCGACGTCGGAACGGAGGTTGCCGGCGCCGCTCCACGGCGACGCCGTCTGGAAACAGGTGCGTTCAAGGGTTTGATCCGGGTCGGAAGGGAATGCCGGCGGATTTTCGGCCGCCCAAACCGTGAACGAAGCCAGACCGAAGGTGAGGAAGCCAAATGCCCTGAAACGCATGACGATGGGATGCTCCAGCCGCCGCGCAAATGCAAGCGCCTTCCAAGGGGGGATCGCCCATGCCGCCACGGAACTGACGCCGGCAAACCTTTCCGGCAGCAGCTAGCTCTAGTGAAAGCCAACTGGTCAGGCTTGGCTGCACGGGCGGGCGGCTTTGCTTCCCTGCGACCAGCTGATCGTTGGAGGCGCTTCGGAGGGCGGAATGGGGGAGGCAATCCAAACCGAATCGTGTCGCCTGGCAGCACCTTCAAATCCAGGCTTCTTCCGGCCGGCCTGCTTCATCCGCTGAGTCACAAGCTTGCAGTGCAATAGGCTCTCACCGACGGACCCGATTTTCTCCGGCCTCAACGAAAAGATTCAAGCGCGAAGGTATTTTGCCACGGCTTGCGCCCGCGACCGGACGTGGAGCTTTTTGAAGATCCGCTCGATGTACGTGTGAACCGTGCCGTAGCTGATGTCTAGTTGCTCGGCGATTTCCTTGTAAAGATAGCCCTTGGCCAGAAAATCGATCACTTCCTGCTCCCGGGGAGTCAGGTTTTCGGTCTCACCGCATGCGGGGGACGGGCGCTTGAAGGTTTGGACCACTTTGCGCGCGATATCGCTCGTCATCGGCGCTCCGCCGGCATATACGTCGCGAACTGCGGAGAGCAATTGCGCCGCGCTGATCGGTTTGAGCATATAACCACTGGCCCCGGCGGCCAGCGAATTGAAGATGGCGTCCGTGTTGTCAAAGACGGTGAGCATGAGCACCTGGGTGGTGGGTGACAATTCGCTCAGCCGCCGCACGCAATGAACGCCGTCCAATTCCGGGCAGGTTGATGTCCATCAAGGCCACCTTCGGCTGCACCTGCGGAATTTCACGCAATGCCTCCTCGGCGGTGCCATAATCGCCGACGCAGATGACGCCTGGGCCACGCTGCAAAATGCCCACGAGGCTGCGGCGCACCTCGGTATCGTCCTCAATGACCGCAACCGTGATCAATTCGTTTTCAGTTTTTGACATGAGTTTCAATCGCATGCTTGGGCAGCGGCAATACCAACCGCACAGTGGTCCCGCCACCAGATCGTTTGTGTTTGGTGAAGCGTCCGCCGATTTGTTCCATTCGCTTCTTCATATTGGATAGGCCATCCCCTGCCACGCCGGGGAGCGTCACGCTGTCGGCTTCGGCCTCACAGCCCTTGCCATCGTCCTCGACCAGCAACGTCAACACATCGGCGTCGAGTTTGAGCCGTAGCCATACCTGGCCCGCTTGCGCATGTTTGACGATATTGTGGAGCGCCTCTTTGGTTGCCAAAAACAGGTTATGCCGTTCGGGTGCCGGCAGTGGATAATGCGGTACGAAGTCCGGGAAATCCAGGCGACAGCGAATTCCGACGAGACTCAAGTAGTGCTGGGCGAACTTGCAAACATAACTTGTGAACTGCTCCAACGTATCGTTTGCGGGATTGATCGCCCACACAATTTCATTCAACTGCCGCGCCAGCCCACCGGCGGTCGCAAATATCTGGTTCAGATGGGTCCGCGCCAGTTCCGGTTGGGCGAGGTCAGCGTTGGCCAACTCGCTGAGTAGGGCAATTTGCGTGAGACTGGCGCCCAGATCATCATGCAAATCACGCGCGATGCGGGCCCGCTCCCGCTCCACCGCGCGCTGCCGCTCCAATACTTGAAGCCGCCCTTGCACCTTGCGCCAAGTCAGGTAACGGACGCCGGTTCCCAGCGTCCCAACCGCCACGACCAGGACGGCGCCCAAAAACCAGCTCGTCCTCCAAAACCGCGGCAGCACCGTAATCGCCAGGGAGGTCATTGCACCCGTCCCTTCGCCGGTTTCGGTCACGGCTTGAACCCGGAAACGGTATTCACCCGGCGGCAGATAGGTGTAGCTCACCTCCCGGCTGCCACCCCAGCCAATGCTGTACATTTCGTTCCAGCGCAGTTCGAGGGCTTCGCCCGGAGCGACCGGAATGATGGCGTCCTCGCCGGTTCGCCAAGCGCCCCATTTTTTGGCATCGGTGTCCACGACCGCTAAAACGTGACGGGGGGCCGGCGGCTCCAATTTGAGCACCTGCGCAATCGCCGGTTTGGATCCGTCCCGCATCCAATATTGCGGAACGCCCAACGGGTTATCGAGATCCTTGCCCGTAACCTGGCGGGAACTGAAAAGGAGGGTCTCCGTCGCCACGTTGGTGTTCCACCCATGCGAAATCTTGAAGTCATCAATTACCATGATCCCGGTGGTTTGCTCATCACCGCCGGAGAACAATTCCAACTGCACCCCGGCCGCGCGCGGGGGCACGGTGACTTGTTCGCGATGCGGGACAAATCGGGACTGGCCCACATTGCCGGCCCAACCGGGAGTCTGGCCCCGCGCCACGAAATCGGTCGCACTGACGGTATTGGTTGCCGAGTCGAGAAATCTGACCGTCATACGCATTTCGCCCCCGGCCTCTCGCCAATCCTCATCAACCCCTTCCAAGCGGTAGCGAAAACGCACCGGCGGATTCGAAGCGCCGGGGCCAGGGCCGAATCTGAATTCCAACCGCT
>JANOHH010001029.1:0-2822 GCA_031406395.1 Verrucomicrobiota bacterium
GGCCAGGTGTGTGCGGATTCGATTGGCGCGAAGTTTTTCTCCGGCGTCGGAGGCCAGGTGGATTTCAACCGCGGTGCCGCGAAGTCGCGCGGCGGCAAAGCCATCATTGCACTTCCCTCGACCGCCAAGGAGGGGACGGTGTCGCGGATCATGACGCATCTCAGTCCCGGCGCCGGCGTGGTCACGACGCGGGCGGGCGTGCATTACGTGGTGACGGAATACGGCGTGGCTTATTTGCACGGCAAGAGTGTGCAGGAACGCGCCCTGGCCTTGATCAGCATTGCGCATCCAAAATTCCGCGCCGAACTGCTCAAGGAAGCCATCGAAGCCAAATACCTTTCCGCCGAAATGGCGGACCGGGAGGGCAAGATTCTCGTCGGTCCCAAGGAACTCAAGACGACGTACCTGCTCAACGACGGTACGCAACTCAACTTCCGCGCGATCCATCCGACGGACGAGCCGCGCATGCGCGACCTGTTCTACAAATTGTCCGCGGCTACCATCTATTACCGTTTCATGAGCCATCAGAAGCGGGTCTCGCGGCATCAGATTCAGGATTTTGTTTACATTGACCATCGCAACGATGTGACCATTGTCGGCACCCTGCCCGAGTCTTACGGCGAGGAGATCATCGCAATGGGGAGTTATTACCTCGACCCGAAAACGAATCTGGCCGAGGTGGCGTTTGTGGTGTCCGACCATTGGCAGAATCACGGGATCGGCACCTTCCTGCTCAAGCATTTGATGCGGACCGCGCGGCGCAACGGCATCCGCGGCTTCACGGCCGAAGTGCTCGTGGAGAACCGGCCCATGCAGGCCGTCATCAACAAATCCAATACCAAGGTCAGCAGTAAGGTTGGCACCGGCGTAGTCAGCTTCCAAATGGATTTTGAATAAGGACTCGCGCGGTCGCAATCGGCATTGGTGGGTGGGGTGGATGTTTTGATCTTATCTGAGAATGCTGAGGGTGTGCAGCGGACGGCCAGATTAAGATTGCGATGAAGATTATGAGTCAGCACTGAGACTCGACGGTCACTTCCAATCGCCTGCATCAACCGTGCGCCTCAAAAAAGAGCAATCATTCGCCAAGAAAGAGGAAGCCGGGCGCGCGTTGACTCCCTAGTGTGCAGCCACGGACGGTGCGGGGTCAGTTGCGATACTCCGGCCTCAGCTTCGTTCGTCGTCTGCGACGCAACCGCAATCACCCGTCACAGTCCTGGGCATCATCACAGAGCCTCGGCAACGGCGGACGCGAATGCGCCCGATGGGATGAGATGACATTGACATGTCAGTACGCGATCCTCGATGACGCGCTGCGATACCTCACCAGCGCCGGTCCGTTTTGCAGCCATCGCCCACCTTCGCTCCGCCCACCCAAGCCATGAACGACCGCCGACTCGCTTTTGTGTACGCGCCCGAGATCGAAGGGTTGAGTTACCCGCCGGATTGCCCGTTCAAGACCCAGCGTGCGGCGCTCACCCGGTCCAAGATCGCTTCGTTTGGCTTGCTGGGTGCGCCGAATAGCCCAGAGATCGCTGCCCGCCCGGCCACTTCCGCGGAGTTGCGGCAAATTCATTCCGCGTTCTACCTCGAAGAACTTCAGCGCGCCGCGGCAGGGGATTTGACGGCGGCGGGTTTTCGCATGGGCTTGGGCGGATCGGACACGCCGGTGTTTGCGGACATGTTTCAGTACGGCGCGTGGGCTTGCGGCGCGGGCCTCGTGGCGGCAGAACGGCTTGCCTCGGGCCAGGTGGACATCGCGTTTAACCTGCTCGGCGGTTTTCATCACGCCATGCCGGCGCACGCCGGTGGCTTTTGTTATCTCAACGACGTCGCGCTGGCCTGCGACGCGCTGGCCCGTGGCGGCAAGCGCGTGTTTTATCTCGATGTGGACGCGCATCACGGCGATGGCGTGCAGGAAATATTTTACGAACGAAACGACGTATTCACCCTCTCCCTGCACGAGAGCGGGAAGACGCTCTATCCGTGGGGCGGATTTGAAAATGAAATCGGCCAGGGGCCGGGGCTGGGCTTCAACGCGAATGTATCGCTGCCCGCAGGCACGGATGACGCGGCCTTCCTCGTGGCGTTTGAGCGCGTCGTAATCCCCTTGATCGGCGCTTACCGCCCGGACGCCATTGTGCTGGAACTCGGCATGGACACGTTGGCGGGCGACCCGCTGACGCATCTCCAGATGACAAACAACATCGTGGTGGAGGTGCTGAACCGGGTGATGGTTTTTCAGCGTCCGTTGCTGGTGGCAGGCGGCGGCGGGTACCACGTCGAGAATACCGTGCGCGCTTGGGCCCTGGCGTGGCGGACCTGCCTGGGCGATGACGGTGAGGACGCACTGAGCATGGGTTTGGGGGGCGTCATGTTGGGCAGTTCGGAATGGGCGGGCGGACTGCGCGACCGACATTTACCCATCGCGGCTCTGCAACGCGCCGCCGTGGACTCCGAACTGCACGCGAGCCTCGAGCGCTTGATGGCAAATGTATTCCCATACCAAGGTCTCGCGCCGCGGCCGGCCGCCCGGGGCGCGGCTGCGGTGGGCGGGTAGCTCGAACCTTTATTTCGAAACCGTAAACATCCCAAAACAAAAAATCCTATGACCGAACCCATCAAAACCGTCTCCACGAGTTCACTCATGCAGGAAGGCCAGTCGTTTCCGCCTGCGGCCGAGGTCGTCAAGCGCGCCTATATCAACGCCGAGAAGTACCAGGCGATGTATGACCGCTCGATCAAAGACTCCGACGCCTTCTGGCTCGAACAGGCGGGCACGCTGGATTGGTTCAAGAAACCCACGGTCGCCCGCAAGTTCA
>JANOHH010001038.1:0-2579 GCA_031406395.1 Verrucomicrobiota bacterium
GCCACGGCCTTGCGCCTTGCGGCCCACGTTGGATTCCGCGCACTGGCCAAAAGGAACTTTCCGTGGCCCCAGTTTCCGGCTAGTTTTGCCGGCGGCAAACGGCATGGACCATTTATCCAAACTCGAAAATCAGAGCATTTACATCTTGCGCGAGGCGTTCAGCAAGTTTGAACACCTCGCCATGCTTTGGAGCATCGGCAAAGATTCCACTGTCATGCTCTGGCTGGCGCGGAAGGCTTTTTTCGGCCACGTCCCGTTCCCGCTCGTTCACGTGGACACGACGTTCAAATTGCCTTCCATGATCGAATATCGCGACCAGCTAGTGAAGGATTGGAAGCTCGAACTCGTCACCGGCAAAAACAAGGAAGTCCTCAAGCAGGGGGTCACTTATCCGAATGGTCAGGCCACCCGCGTCGAATGTTGCGGCACCCTCAAGAAGGACGCGCTCCAGCAGGTGCTGGCCAAACATCATTACACCGGCGTCATCGTGGGCGTGCGGCGCGACGAAGAGCCAACCCGTGCCAAGGAGCGTTACTTCAGTCCACGCGACAAGAACATGGAATGGCACGTCGAGGATCAGCCGCCGGAGTTGTGGGATCAGTTCAAAACCGATTTTGCCCCGGGCACGCATATCCGCATCCATCCGCTCCTCCACTGGACGGAACTCAATGTCTGGGAATACATCGAGCGAGAAAGCATTCCGGTGATTCCGCTTTATTTCGCGAACGGTGCGGGCGAACGCTACCGCAGTTTAGGCTGTGCGCCCTGCACGGCGCCCATCAAATCCCAGGCGAAGAACGTGCGCCACATCATCGCCGAGCTGCGCTCGACGAACACCTCCGAACGCTCGGGACGCGCCCAGGACAAGGAAAGTGAAGACGCTTTTGAAAAACTCCGCCGGGACGGCTACATGTAAACATCCAGGCCCTCCGATGAATGCAACGAAGCCAAACGACGTAAGCAGGGTGTGGACGGATTCCCTCTCCCCTTCGGAAAAGGAGAGGGCTAGGGTGAGGGGTTGGCTTCGTGTTGGGGGCAATACCACCGGCTTGGTTGCAATGCGCATCCCCCCTCACCCCGACCCTCTCCCCCTCGGCGGGGGAGAGGGGGGAACCGCGCTCATCTTCATTCCGCCGGGAAGCGTGAAAAACCAAAACTGTCGGATCGCCCGACCATGAACGCGCCCCCGACCTCATCTGAGCAACTCAAAATCGTGATCGTTGGCCACGTGGATCACGGCAAATCCACCTTCGTGGGCCGGCTCTTCCACGACACCGGTTCGCTGCCAGATGGCAAGCTGGAACAGCTCCAGCGCATTGCCGAACGCCGCGGCGTGCCGTTTGAGTGCGCCCTCGGCCTGCATCGGTTCGCCGAATACACGCTCTAGCAGTTTGCTGAAGAACTCGGAAGTTCGACGGTTTTTCGTTTTGGCGTTGTAGCGGATGCCTGTGTTGATTGGGTTTTCGCCGTTGGCTGGGAAGGTTGCTTGTGCGCTCTATGACGCGATGAGTTTGGGGATGCGGATAAGATTGTAGGCGATCAGATTGAGCAGGAAGTCGCCAGCCACACGAAGGATTCCGCGATGCTTGGTCTTTCGCATCGTGCCGTGTTGCTTGCCCCAGCCGAAGATGCACTCGGTCATTTTGCGCCGTGTTTGAGACATGCCGTAACCGTCATGGCGGGTAGTGCGTGCGTCGATCGCACTTGTGCGGCGTTTGCCGGTCTTGGTGAGACTGTCGTTTTGGGCCACATGCGGCGTGACGTTCGCCGCACGAAGGGCAGCCACGTGATCGGCGCTGTCATAGGCCTTGTCCTCGCCGACCGTGATGCGGCGACCGCAGTCTTTGGCTCTGCTTTTGAGCATCGCTTCGGATGCGCGGCGTTCGGCTGTGCCGTTGGCCTGGGTGACCATGCCGTCCACCGCGAGACCGTTGCGGTTCTCCATGGTGGCATGGCCCATATAGGAGAGTTTTGCTTCGCGCCCCGCGGCCTTGCGGTAAAGCCGGCTATCAGGATCGCTTGTGCTTTCATGTGTTTCGTTGCTGCGTTTCTGCTCGTGGAAGTTCGCCCCGTCGTCGTCATCGCCGCTATCCTTGGGCTTGAAGCTCTTGTGCGACGCCCAGGCTTCGATCAACGTTCCGTCGACCGAAAAATGCTCGTCCGACAGCAGCGGCGCGACCTGCGGGTGGTTCAAGAGCGTCGTCATGAACTTCCCGAACACGTCGCCCTTCTGCAGCCGGTCGCGGTTCTTGGTGAACGTCGTCGGGTCCCAGACCGGATCGTCCGGCGAAAGCCCGACGAACCAGCGGTACAAGAGATTGTAGTTCAGCTGTTCCATCAGCTGGCGTTCCGAGCGGATGCCATAAAAGACTTGGAGCAAAAGGGCGCTCAGCAGCTGTTCCGGCGGGATCGAGGGGCGACCCTCCTTCGTATAAAGACGGCCGAAGCTGCGGCTCAAATCTTTTAAAACGTCGCGCACAAGCTCGCGCACCTTGCGCAACGGGTGGCTCGTCGGCACCCGATCCTCCGGCGAAATGTAGGAAAACAACCCGCCTTGGTCCTGGAACGCGCCGCGCATA
>JANOHH010000101.1:0-7691 GCA_031406395.1 Verrucomicrobiota bacterium
ACAGGAACGAGATGATTTCGTAAATCACGTTTTTGAAGCCGCAAAATTGCCACTGATACATGTTTCTGTTCAAAGGGGATATTCGCAAAGTGAATTGAAGGCAAAGTTATCGTTATATATTTCAGGTACACAAATCAAAAACGAACAACCTCAACAAGTGCAAGATTCGTCACCCCGTTGTCCAAAGTGTGGGAGTGAAATGATTTTACGTAGCCCGCTGTTTGGCGCCCGAGTGAATTCCAGGGTGTCGAGTAAGACAATTCATAGTCCACCTCCCCGCTCTTCGTGCCGTAATACAACGCCGCATTTGTCCGGCGTTCATCCTTTCCAAAAACGCCTTCGAAACGATAACCGATGTCAGCCGCGTCAATTCGATTATACCACATGGACGGACGGTGTTCGATCGTATAGCGGTCAAGTGTTGGGATGGCAGCGACCGGCATTTGCCAGCGCCAATCTGTTTTTGGAAATCCGGATGTATTATTTCCGCGGTGAATATCCGGCATTAAAAGGGACGTGTCGATTTCGATAGATTTCACATCGGATGAAAAACTGATATAGGCGTAATACTTCCGATCTGTCTTATTCCATAAGGGCAAACGCATGAGTCCCTGTTTATCCGGATCGTCGCCATGCGCCGGAATTCTAAATCCGAAGAGCGAATCGTTTTTAAGTCTCACAAAAAAATCGACCGGCAATTCGAGATCGCCTTTTCGGAAAAAGCTGATTTGGGTTACGAATTTCGAGTCAACCTTTTTTGTATGATAATTTTCAATCGCATAATCGCACGTTGCCAGCGAGTTGAACCACGCGTCGAAAAGCCATTCGAGTTCCGCGCCGGTTTGCTTTTCAAGCGATCGTTTAAGATCATCCGTGTGCGTATGATGGCGATTATGTTCCAGAAAAAAATTGCGGATCAGTGAATCGGTCCGATCCCGACCGTAAAGATATTCCAGCGTCCACATAAAAACCTGGCCCTTGTAGTACGTTGCCATGGCATACGACTGATCGCTCTTAAAGAAATCCGATTCCGTCAGTACCTTTTCTTCAAAACCTTGTTTTGCCCACCAGAGATAGTCCGTCAATGTTTCTTCCCGGGCATCTTTTTTTGGATAGTACTTTTGTTGAAATGGCGTTTCGTAGGATACACTCGCATTCCGCCCAAAAAAATGTTCCGCCAAGCGGGTCGTATAATAGGACGTAATACCTTCATCCATCCACGCTTCCCGCGATTCGTCATTCGCGATAAGTCCGTAGAACCAGTTATGAACCATCTCGTGCGTCGTTACGGTAGCCAGGCTAAATTCTCCCCTACGCCCGGTGATAAAAACGATCGATGGGTATTCCATTCCCCCATCACCGCCTTGTGCAATCGTAAATTCCGGATAAGGATACTTGCCAACATGCTCATTCATATAGCGCAAGATTTCTGACGTCCAGATTTTCATTTTTTGCCATCGTGCCTTCACATCCGGCAAATAAAGCAAATTGATCCGTGTTCCCTGCGATTCAAACGATTCAACCAAATATTCCGGATCGGCACACCATGCAAAGTCGTGAATACGTTCCGCATGATAGCGCCACGTGCGAAGCGGAAAAAACGAATCCACGCGCGCGCTTTCAGGAAAGACCCGATCCGAAAACGTACTCCACGGATCCTTGACGATCATCGAATCAATAGACGTCGCATTGGTCAATGAACCACTGCCACCAACCGTATAGTGAGCCGGCAGCGTAATACTCACATCCCAAGTTGCAAACTCACCATAAAACTCCCGTGCCAAATAGTAATTCTTATGCCAGCCGTTTTCGTCATAAACGCAGACTTTGGGGTACCATTGCGCCATGGAGTAGTCAATGCCCTCACGATTATCATGCCCCATGCGCCGCATCAGAACGGGAATGGTTAATTCGAATTCCATCGACAGCGAAATCGATTCTCCCGGCGCCAAAGCTTTGATGAGATGTATTTCAAAAATAGTATCGTCTTCTTTCGTCGGGAGCGCTACGCCGGCGTCGTCCCTTACATTAGAGATCCGCATGCCACCAAGATACTTTTTTGGCAAATAGTTCATATAGCTCCACCCGTTGCGCGCCAATTGGTACGCCTGCATGTTACTATTTTTCCGGAAAGCATTCGCGTATTGATGGAAATAGATCACGCGTAATGTGTCCGGAGAATGATTAGTGTACACGACGCGTTCTTTTCCGAATACAATATTATCCGATGTATTCAATTGGGCATCAATAGAGTAAAAAACGCTCTGCTCAAAACGCCCGCTCGTTTGAGCACCAAGATATGTGGAAATAAAAAAAATGATTAGAATTCTATTCTTCATAGCGTGACAAAAAAAAAGTGTCACTTCGTGACGACGCACAGAAGTGACACTTTTGAGTAAAATGATAAGCGAACTAGCGCTTGATATTTTTTAATTTTCCTCTTATCTCAAACCAACCCATTTTTGTGTACCCGTAGTCCGAAGTGCTCAGCAATTTCTTCAATTGCCACGCCGTCAGCATCGGATTCGCTTTGGCGGCTTTCTTGAGATACTCGTCCGGTGTCAAATCATCGTCATCATGCTTCGCCGGCATCTCGTCCTCTTCATCGTGATCAACTTCTTCGACCCTCGCCATCGACTTAGGCTGAGAAACAGGCTTAGTTACCGGAGACGGTGCGGCGATTTGCTGGGTCGCGTCTTTGGGCTTCGACAGGGCGCCTGTCAAACCACTTTCTTTGACGAAAGCTTCAACGGCCTCGTCCAGCGTATCGTACGCCTTCAAGATATAGTGAAATTCCAAAAGTTCAAACACTTCGTAGACTTCCGGAATCATACGTGCTAACTTGAGGTCGCCGTTATTTTCTTTGATGCCCTTAATTTCTGAAATAAAAATACCCCAACCGGCCGAACTGATATAATCCACATCACCGAGATCGACGACGATGTGACAACTTCGCCAGGATGAAGTTGTCCACGGGCGTCCTGGCCCAGGCCGCATCTTTGACCTCGGGCACGGTGGGTTTGGTGAGCGGTTGCCAGGCCCAATGATCTTTGCCTGAATCTCTCCACACTTTCGGAGCGGCGGACGCGAGTCTAGGATCAGGGGCGCCCATTTTGACCCACGCCTCGAGATCGGCGATTTGCTGAACGGACAGCTTTTTGTCCTTGGGCGGCATCTGCAGATCCGGGTCGGTGTAGCGTACCGCCTTGATGAGCAGGCTTTTTTCGGGATCGCCGGCCACGACGGCGGGGCCGGTCTCGCCACCTTTCAGAGTGCCTTCGCGGGTGTCGAGTAACAAACCGCCCTTCACCTTCTCGGCCTGGGTGCTATGGCATTTGTAACAATTGTCGGCGAGCAGGGGACGAATCTTGTTCTCGAAGAACTGGCTCTGGGCGGGGGTGAGTTCGGCAGCCTCGCAGTGCCAAACCCCAAACACCAAACAGCAAACACCAAAAAACTTCCAATCGCCAAAACACCTAACCGCGCCAGGGCTCCAGCTGACCTTTTGAAGCTTGGGCTTTGGGGTTTGGGGTTTGGAGTTTGTCATCATGCCATTATCCCCTTGACCACGTTGCCCGATACATCCGTGAGCCGGAAGTCCCGACCATTGTAGCGATACGTCAGCTTCGTATGATCAAAGCCGAGCAGGGCCAGCACGGTTGCGTGCAGGTCGTGGATGTGAACTTTGTCCGCTACGGCCGCGGCGCCAAATTCATCCGTCGCGCCATAGACGGTGCCACCCTTCACGCCCCCGCCAGCGAAGATGGTCGTAAACGCTTTGGCGTTGTGGTCGCGGCCCGGATTGTCATTGCCGTTTCGGTCCTTCACCGGCTTGCGGCCGAACTCGCCGCCCCAAACGACGAGCGTATCGTCAAAAAGATTTCGCTGTTTCAAATCCGCGATGAAGGCGGCGAGCGGCTGATCAATCTCCTTCGCGCGTTCCGGCAGACGGTCCTCGATGTCCTGATGATGATCCCACCCACCGGCCCAGACCTGTACGAATCGTACTCCGCGCTCGATCAAACGCCGCGCAATGAGCAGCTGATTGCCCTGACTGGTGCGCCCGTAGGCATCGCGGATGGTCGCCGGCTCTTTGGTAATGTCGAAAGCATCCGTCGCCTCGGTTTGCATCTTGAACGCCATTTCGTACGATTGCAGGCGCGCTTCGAGATGCGCGTCTTTCTGGAGATTCTGCGCGTGGAGCTCGTTGAGTTGGTGGACGAGATCGAGCTGGCGGCGCTGTTCCTTGAGCGGGATGTAGGGATTGCGGATGTTCTCAATCATCTGATCCACCGAGGTGACCTTGGTGTTGATACTCACACCCTGATAGACGCCCGGAAGAAACGAGGATTGCCAGTTGGCGCTGCCGCCGGGTGGAGGACCGCCCGGACGCAACGAAACGTACCCGGGCATGTTTTGATTCTCGGAGCCCAAGCCGTAAAGCACCCACGAGCCGAGGCTAGGCCGCGCCAGGCGCGATGAGCCCGTGTTCATGAACACCGTCGCCACTTCGTGCGCCGGAATATCTGTGTAACACGACCGCACGACACACAAGTCGTCCACCATTACGCCGAGCTTGGGAAATACTTCACTCACTTCGATGCCAGATTTTCCGCGCTTCGAGAATTTGAACGGGGAAGCCATGGCAACGCCATCCTGACCGGGAATGGCTTTGCCGTCGTATTTTGTGAGCGCCGGTTTCGGATCCCAGGTGTCCACGTGCGAGGGCGCGCCTTGGGCAAAAATGTGGACGACATGTTTCGCCTTGGCCGGGAAATGGGGAGCGCGCGGTAGCAACGAATCCGCCGTGGCGTCCGCCGCCGCCGCGTTATTCAGGAAGACCCCCTCGCCAAAGAGGGCGGCTAGGCCCAACGCGCCGAAGCCCATGGCGGCGCGATTCAAGAATTGCCGCCGGGTGAGAAAGTAATCCGCCAATTGCGCGGAGTGCGCTTGCTTGTGCTTGTCGTGGGCATTCATAAGTCTAACAATACGGTTAATGACGGCGGTGCCGAGTTCAAGGTTTCAAGAGAATTGCACGCCGCGTGCCAGACAATGATGAAGATCAAAAATCTCCCGGGCGAATGCCAGCATTGTGGCGGGGTCATTGAATTTCGCGCCGAGACTGCGGGAATGACGGCGGATTGTCCGCATTGTGGGCAACCCACGGAACTCCTCCTGGCTGTCCCGGCGTCGGCAGAATCGCCCGCCCAAACCAAAGCCATCATCTTTACGATTATGGCCGTGGTGATTCTCGTCGGCGGGCTGATCGGCACTGTTATAGCCCTCAAACGAGCCGAGCGCCTGTCCGCCCGCCAGAAGGCAGGCCAAGCCCAAGCCCATGCCGCAGGTCCGGTGCAGCCGGCCAATCCGTTTGCGCAGTTCGGATTCAGCGTTTCGCCCGTCTCGCTGGAAACAAATCAAAGCGGCGCAATTGTTCACGCCGTCGGCAAAGTCCATAACCTCACAAGCCGCCAGCGCTTTGGCGTCCGTGTCGAACTTGAACTCCTGGATCGCAGTGGCACAAAAGTCGGCGACGCGAAAGATTATCAAGCCATCCTCGAACCCAACGCCGATTGGCAATTCCGTGCGTTGGTGGTGGGAAAAAAGACCACCGCGGCCAGAGTCCTTTCGCTCATCGAAACTCGCTGACGCGGATCGGTCGTTGGAGATTCGGAGAAGGTGAGTTTTGGCAGCCGCGGGCAGGATTCAGAAAATTCCGTTGGCTGACCACTCAACGGCTGAATTTTGCTTTCTCCCAATTCATTGACACAAATCAGAGCGGAGCTGTGGGGCGGTTGGAAAAATTGTTTCACAATGATTAGCGCATCGCAACCGGAGGCTACTCGTGCTAAGCAAATCACAGGCGCGCACCTTCTTTATCGGTGGCACGGGATTGTTCAGTGCCTTTTTCATCGCCTTGGGCCTTGATTCGATGAATCGCGTTCCTGTGCTCAGGCACGCGGAGAATCTGATGCATCAGGTCGGGCGGGCAAAAAGGGTCTGGGAAAAGAACCATTGCAAGGCGGCCATGCGCGCGTTGCGTCAAACTTTGCATCCGCGGCAAGCTTCGGGCGGCGGCCTTGCCGGACTGGTGGCTCGCTGTCAGGGTGAGTTCCCCCCATCTGGGTAACCAACTGCAAATGCTGCGCGAGGGTCTGGGTCCCGACAACGGTCTTTGGCTGACGCTCGGCCAGCTTCCCCGTGAACTGATGCGGACTGCGACCGCTCGGAATCTAAATGCAGCGATGCGATCACCACCGAAATCCCAGGCGAAGGGCAAGCCAACGGAGAAGTGTTGTCGCCCATGGATGCCAATGACGCTGGGGCGGAACTGTCGATGCACACTTTTGAAAAAATCGAAGCCATCGAGGATTATTAAGGTCAAAGCCGGAGATCCAACGGCGAAGACGAATTGCTGGAACATGCGGCAGCCTGTGTGCCCGGCACCCGCCCGTGGCATCCGGCACGGGCTGAAACCAAAGCGAGTAAGTAAAATCCTCTGTAAGGAGGCGTGGCGCGAAAAGACCATCGCGCACCCGGGAACGCCTCCGGATTCGGGGCGCGGAGACCAAAACCGCCACCCCCGCGAGCTGCCGCTGACCGAGTCTCGACAAAGCCAGCACCGCAAAACCACGCATTACGCCGGGGCGCTCCCGCAACCATTAATTTTGCCTTTCGAACCGTCCGTACCGGCCCTTCCAGCAAGTCCGTCAGGATGGGGGCGTATTCAGAATGGTGGCTTTCTGCTCGACGCGTGGCGGGCTCAGGTTAGAATAGCCTCGTTATGTCAACTCACGCTCCCGCAGCCCCACAGAAGATCAACCTGCGCCGACCCGAAATCATGGAGGCCGTCCAAGCCCAGGTGCTGTCGCACTATCGGAGCGAACTGGTTGAACGGATTCGCGCCAATGGGGGCGTGCTTTCGGCCGGCGACCTAACGATCAAACTCGCGAAAGAATTTGGCTTTTGCTACGGCGTTGAGCGCGCAATTGATCTGGCCTACGCAGCAAGGAAGTCTTTTCCGGCGGAGAAGCCTATCTTCCTGCTCGGGGAGATCATTCACAACCCCGAAGTCAACGACCAGATTCGCAATCTCGGCATCATTACCATTCCCAATAAACCCACCGACGAGGAAATCAGCAAGTTACGTCAGGAAGACGTGGTGATCATTCCCGCGTTTGGCACGGAAGTCGCCACCCGTCGGAAGCTGGAAGAGAAGGGTTGCATCCTGGTGGATACGACTTGCGGCGACGTGATGAGTGTTTGGAAACGCGTTCGCCAGTATTCCAAGGAAGCCGTGACCAGCATCATCCACGGCAAGGCCAAGCACGAGGAAACCAAAGCCACCACTTCGCAAGCGACGGCATACGGCACGGGGCATTACCTCGTCGTTTTCACCCTTAGCGAAACCAAGTACGTTTGCGATTACATTTTGAATGGCGGAAACAAACAGGAATTTCTGGAGAAGTTTAAAGGGGCCTACTCCAACGACTTTGATCCCGAAATTCACCTGCAAGCGGTCGGCGTGGCGAATCAAACCACCATGTTGCGCGGCGAGACAGAGGAAGTGCAGCGCCAGCTTAAAGCCACGATGATTCAGAAATACGGCGAAGCGGAGATTGACCGACACTTTCGCTTTTTCGATACTATCTGCGGTGCAACGCAGGATCGACAGGACGCCCTCCAAAAAC
>JANOHH010000108.1:0-2241 GCA_031406395.1 Verrucomicrobiota bacterium
CACCGACGCCTTGTCATCCTGGCCACGGTAGGCCGGCACCATGCCGAGCGCGTGCATCAGCGCGCCAAACACCGGCACGTCAAACAGCGGCGCCTTGGCAAAGAAATGGACGGGCCGTTGCGCGGTGTAACCGATGAGCGCCGGGTCCATGAGCGAATTGGGATGATTCGCCACAAACAATACCGCCCCACTCGCGGGCAGCCGCTCGCGGCCTTCGACCTCAATCCGCGAATAGTAAACGCGCAATGATTTCCGCACGCACCATCGTGCGGATTCACCGATCATGGTCATGGGTTTCATGCTTGCCGGGGTTGAGGTTTCACCGCCGGGGTGCGCCGGATCGCCGTGACTGCGAGCCAGAGTACAAATAACCCGGTCACGCCGACGCAGAGCGGTGCGAGATAGCGGTCGAGTGGGAGCGAACCCTTGGTTCCGATGCGTGCGCCAAAGAAAATCATTTCGCCTTCACCCGGGAACGGCGCGCTGGATTGAACCCAGCCGGATTTATTTACACCTTGGGAAATGCCGGAACTGGCCAGCCGGAAGATGGGGATGCCATATTCCGCAGCGCGCACTGGAGCGACGCGCGCGTGCAATTCGTGCTGATGCCGGCCCCAATCCGCCACATCCATGGTTGGGGCAATGATCATCTGCGCGCCTTGCCGCAACAGTTCGTCCGTCACGCGCGCGTGTAACACAAGTCGTAGCAGATGCAGATGCCGATCTTGCCCCACGGCGAATCCCAGACCTTTTGCTCCGGCGCGGGCAAACCGTCCTTGAAGAACTGGATCGGCACGCTTTTCACCTGCTTAAACACAACCTCGCCGTTGGTACTGATGACGAAGGCGGTGTTGTAGTAGTTCGTGCCGGGCGAGGAATCCTTGCCTCCAACAATGAGGAACTTTTGGTTCGTGCGACACCAATCCTTCAGCGCGTCCGTCGGTTCGCCGTCCAGGGTGTATTCGCTTAAGACGATCAGGCTCAAATTTGTGAGCGGCCGACTTCCAATATGATTTGCGATCAGCCTCTTGTCTTCAGTCACGATTCGGTCCAATGCTGGAATGATTTGATTCGCGTCGGGAAATTCCAGTTGAACGCCAGCAACCCTCAAGTTGGGAGCGGGGCGTTTGATTTTGGCTGTTCCGAAGATTAGGAACGGAAGAATCCAAAGCAGAATCAGGCAAAGGCCGGTGGAGAATAGGATCCGCTTCGCAGAGACCACCAAAAACATACAGACATAAGCGATAACACAGAACCCAATTCCGAAAACTCCGACATACTGCAACGGCACGAACGACGATTCCGCCAACGCATATCCCACGTTCAGCCACGAGAATTTCAGGTAGTAAAGTTCGCTGCGGAAATACTCCAGACCGGTCCAGAGAAACGGCACCAGCAGCGCGCCGCGTTTCAATCCAAACCGGGCCAGCGCGAGATGGGCAAGGGCGAGGAACAGAGCAATCCAGAACGCCAGCACCAACCAGAGGGCAATGGCGAACGCGCCGAAAATCCTCCAAAAGCTTTCCAGTTGCGGAGCGAAGCACGCGAAGCCGACTGCCAGCCCCGTGTAAAACGATTTCCGCGTCGTCCGCAGCCGTGCGAGCTGCACGAGGCAAACCACATAGCCGACGATGGCCAATGCCAGCAGGCCAGAGTGCGCCGGAGTGTAGGCGATGTGAAAGCACACCACCGCGAAGAGCGCGAGCAACCCGGCCTTGCGCCAGGTGATCGGCAGGAATCCCGGGTGAGATTCGATCGTTTGGCTCATGGTAAGAACTGGCTCACCTCGCTAGCCCGGTTTGGTAGGGCGGGCAGTCCGCTGCCCGCCGCTGTTGCAACCAGACGCGCACTGCTTATCACGACGGCGCGCACGGAGTGACGCGCCCTACCGCTTTCCCATCCGTGTTCATGGGTGTTCATTTGTAGTGGAAGCCTTCTGCGCGGTCTCCTTCACCTTGCGCAAATCCAGCTTGCCGGTGCCGAGCATGGGGAACGCGTCCAGTCGCACAAAGGCATCGGCCTTGGGCTTCCACAGATTGGGGAGATCGCTGGTGGCGAGTTTTTCCAGACACGCCTGCAATTTGTCGGCGGCTAACTTGTGCAAGACCACGAGCCGTTCGCCTTTCTTTTCGTCGACCACACTCGTGACCACGAAAGTTTGCTCCGTTACGCCCGCGAGTTCGTGCAAGATTTCCTCCACCTTGATGTGCGGCACCATCTCACCGCCAATCTTGCTGAAAC
>JANOHH010001150.1:0-3133 GCA_031406395.1 Verrucomicrobiota bacterium
GAGATTCTCAAAACCGTCGCGAACCATTCGCAAACCATTGCCGGGACGCTCGATGCTGCGTCGGCGATTCCGGTGACGGTCGTGTTCAAGCCCGTGCTCGTCACTCCTGACGCGATTACCGAAGTTTGCCAGGCCGCGAACAACGCCCCCGACTGCATCGGCCTCATCACTTGGTGTCACACGTTCTCCCCGTCGAAGATGTGGATCAACGGGCTGAAGCAATTGCAGAAGCCCATCGCGCATCTGCACACCCAGTTCAATCGCGACCTGCCCTGGGCCACGATTGACATGGATTTCATGAACCTGAACCAGGCGGCCCATGGCGACCGGGAACACGGTTTTATCATGAGCCGGTTGCGGTTGAACCGGAAAGTGGTAGTCGGCTACTGGCAGGATCCGGCGGTGCAAGCGCAATTGGGTGCGTGGAGCCGCGCGGCGACGGCGTGGCACGATTGGCAGGGGGCGAAGTTCGCCCGCTTCGGCGACAACATGCGTGAAGTCGCAGTCACCGAGGGCGACAAGGTTTCCGCCCAGATGCAGTTCGGTTATTCCGTGAACGGCTTCGGCGTCGGCGACCTGGTGCAGCGCGTCAAGGCCGTGACCGACAAGGAAATTGACCAATTGCTCGCCACGTACGAGGCGGAATACACCCTCGTACCCAAGCTCCGCAAAAGTGGTGCGCTGCGGAAATCCCTGCGCGATGCGGCCCGAATCGAACTTGGTCTGCGTTCCTTCCTGCAGGACGGTGGGTTCAAGGGTTATACCGACACGTTTGAAGATTTGCACGGTTTGGTGCAACTACCCGGCATCGCTTCGCAGCGCTTGATGGCCGCCGGCTATGGATTTGGGGCCGAAGGTGACTGGAAAACCTGCGCGTTGGTTCGCGCCCTGAAAGTCATGGCGGCGGGACTCAAAGGCGGCACGTCCTTCATGGAGGATTACACGTATCACTTGAACCCGAAGCGTCCGGTCGTGCTCGGTTCGCACATGCTGGAGATCTGTCCGAGCCTGGCCAAGAGCAAGCCGTCTGTCGAAGTGCATCCGCTCGGCATTGGCGGCAAAGCAGATCCGGTGCGGCTCGTGTTCGACACGCGGGCCGGTCCCGCGATCAACGCCTCCATGGTTCACATGGGAAATCGTTACCGTTTGCTCGTGAACGAAGTAGAGGTTGTAGCTCCGCAAAAGCCGTTGCCCAAACTTCCCGTGGCGCGCGCCGTGTGGATTCCCAAACCCAATTTACCCATCGGCGCGGCGGCGTGGCTGTATGCGGGCGGGGCGCATCACACCGGTTTCAGCCAGGCGGTGACGACGGAAATGATCGAGGACTTTGCCGCGATGGCGGGCATTGAACTCGTGGTCATTGACGCCGACACGAAGCTCCGCCAGCTCAGGCAGGAGTTGAACTGGAATGAAGTTGCTTACGGCTTGCGCAGCGGGTTTGTTTGCTAATCCCTCGATCTCATCTCATGAACGCGAAATACACCATCGGTCTCGACTATGGCACGAATTCGGTTCGCGCCCTCGTCGTCAACGTCGCCAACGGCGCGGAAGTCGCCAGCGCCGTTTGGACTTACACCCACGGCACCCAGGGGGTGATCCTGTCCCGCGACCCGAATCTGGCACGGCAACATCCCGCCGATTACGTGAGCGGCGCGGAGATCACAATCAAGCAAGCTCTCGCCGCGGCGAAGAAATCGGTGCGTGGCTTCCGCGCCGACCAGGTCGTCGGCATCGGCGTGGACACTACCGGCAGCACGCCTTTGCCGGTGGACGCGAACGGTCAACCGCTCGCGTTCCAGAATAAATTTACGAACCATCCCGCGGCGATGGCGTGGCTGTGGAAAGATCACACGGGCATCAACGAAGCCGCCGAGATCACCGCGCTCGCGAAAAAACTGCGCCCGCAATATCTCGCCAAGTGCGGCGGGACGTATTCGAGTGAATGGTTTTGGAGCAAAATTCTGCATTGTCGGCGCACCGCGCCGGAAGTTTTCATCGCCGCTCATGCGTGGGTTGAATTTGCCGACTACGTGCCAGCGATGCTCACCGGCACGGAGCATCCGGGAAAATTCATTGCCGGCGTCTGCGCCGCGGGGCACAAGGCCATGTGGAATGCGAATTGGGGTGGCTATCCCGACGCGCCGTTTCTGGCCAGGCTGGATCCCAAGCTGGGGCAGCTCCGGACCCGGCTCACGCCGCGGGTGCATTCGATTGACCGCGCCGTTGGGGGGCTCACCGCGGAGTGGGCCAGGCGAACCGGTCTGCCGGCCGGCATTCCGGTCGCGGTCGGCGCGTTCGACGCCCATCTCGGCGCGGTCGGTTCGGGGGTGGCGCCGGGCACGCTCGTCAAAATCATCGGCACGAGCACCTGCGACATTGCGATCTCGCCGAACACCAAGAAGCTGGCGGACGTGCCCGGGCTGTGCGGCATCGTGGACGGCAGTGTGTTGCCCGGAAACTTCGGACTCGAAGCCGGGCAGTCGGCTGTGGGCGACATTTTCAACTGGTTCGTGAATTACATCCAACCCGGAGCGCCGAGCAATTCTAGGGATGTGGGAGCAAAATAAACTTACATTCCGAGCAAAGCTCGGCGTTACGCGACGCACGAAGACCTCACTGTCGGTGCGTCGAAGCTGCAACCCGGCGAGTCGGGCTTGCTCGCGCTTGATTGGAACAACGGCAACCGCACCATCCTCGTGGATCAGCGGCTCACGGGACTGCTGCTCGGCCAGACACTGTACACGACGCCGGCGGAAATCTACCGCGCGCTAATCGAGGCGACGGCGTTCGGCGCTCTCACCATCATCAATCGCTTCGAGAAATACGGCGTGAAGATTTCGTCGATCGTCAACTGCGGCGGTATCGCGGAGAAAAATTCGGTCGTCATGCAAATCTACGCCGACGTGACGGGGCGTCCGATGAAAGTCAGCCGGTCAGCGCAAACCTGCGCGCTCGGCTCGGCCATAGCGGCGGCGGTCGTGGCGGGCACGCACAAGGATTATGCCACCGCCATCAAACGCATGACCGGCCTGAAGCCGACGATCTACAAACCGAACGTCAAGGCGCACGCGACCTACAAGAAACTTTACGCGCTCTACAAACAACTGCACGACGCCTTCGGCACGAAATCCGG
>JANOHH010001214.1:0-4788 GCA_031406395.1 Verrucomicrobiota bacterium
GTTGAACGGTAAACCTTCCGGCGTGCTGATGAACGGAATAAAGCTCAGGCCGGGGATCATGAATAGTGTGTCGGCCTTCGACAAATCCGCCGTCCACAGAAAATGGGCGCCGCGCAGTTCGATGGCCGTGCGCAACATGGAGAACAAGCCAAAGAACACCGGTAATTGCACCAGCATCGGCAGGCAGCCGCTCATCGGGTTGATCTTGTTTTCGCGATAAAACTCCCATTGCTTGGCGGGCAGCTTCTGCGGGTCGTCTTTGTATTTTTCCTGGAGCGCCTTCAACTGCGGCGCCATGTCGGCCATGCGCTTCGCCGAGCGGGTGCTGATGGCCGTCAACGGCCAGAAGATGATTTTCAGGAGAACCGTGATGGCGATGATGGCCCAGCCGTAGGAGAAGCCCAGCGCGGAGTGCAGCCAGTTCATGCCCAGCAGCAGCGCCTTGGAGATGAAGCCAAAGAAACCGAAGTCCATCACTAGATCCACGGTGTTCGACAATCGGCCCGCGATGCTGGCGAGCGTGCGATATTCCTTCGGTCCGGCATAGAGGTTAAACTTTCGCTCGACACGCTGCCCCGGTTCAATCGTCAATCCCGGATAAACCAGCGTGGTTTCAAAGCCCTTGCGGGCCGGGCTGTTGGTGAAACTAAAACGCCCGGTCAACGGCCGCGGCAGATCAATCGCCCGGGCCACAATTTCCTGGGCCGGCGTGTCCGGCATGGCGACAAAGGCGAAGAACTGGTTGTGGGGCGCTGCCCAGACGACGTTGCTGGCCCCGCCGCGATACTCGAACTTCGGCGTGCCTGGCATGCAACCAAAGCGTTTATTTTCGAAGTAGCCGGCCAGGGTGTCCTGGCTCTTCGCGCCGTCGCTCCACATGATGCCCGTGGCCGCGCCATCGTCGTCTGTGCCCATCGGGGTGGCCGTGCCAATCACCCATTCCTGCGCCGGTACGGTTAGCGGGTGGTTCGTGGTGTTCTCGAACCGCACGCTGGCATGGACCAGATAATTCGTGCCGAGTTGAAACTCCTTCACGATGCGCAAACCATCCGCCAGTGTCTTCTCGGCGCGGAGAGTATTTCCCATCTGAGTCAGATCAAAAACTCCGTCCCCTTGCCAGCTTTCACTTCCCATCAGCGCCAGCACCGGCATTTGCGCATGAACGTTCAACGTCGCAAAACCGGTGGTGGCTGGTGAACCCTTGCGCTGATGCGAAACCAACTCCGGATATTTGACCAGTGCGATCTCACTCAAGCCGCCGCCGAGCGCCGTGAACGTGTAGCGGGCGTTCTCATTCATCAGCACGACCGATGAGGCTTCGACGTTCGTGGCAAACTTCGGACGGACAAATGTTCCGAGACCCGGGGCCGTCGTTGAGGTCGTCGTGGTCGGGGTTGGGGATTGGGCCGTGGCCATGACGTTGGTCATGCCGGGCGCCGGCGGCTTGACCGGGATGGGCGGATAAAGCTTTGGCACCAACACGCTCGACCACAAAAACATGAGCCCCATGCAGGCGACGATGACGATGATAGATTTACGATCCATGAAATTTTAGTGCGGCACCGCGGACTCTAGGGGATGAACTTTGGGCTTTGGCCCCGGAACGGGATCATGCCCGCAGCCGCCCCACGGTTGACACCGGCAGAGGCGCTTCGCCGTGAGCCAACTGCCCGTGAGCACACCGTGAGTCCGCACCGCTTCCGCTGCATAGACCGAACACGTCGGCGTGAAGCGGCAGCCGCCCGCCGGGCCAAACAAGGTCGTCAACGCCGGCGAAATTGCCCAGCGATAAAGGCGCACGGCCAGCAGCAAGGCATGTTGGGCCGGGTTCACTTCAGAAGCCCCGCGGTCCGCAGGGTATTGAGGAAATCGCGCTCCACATCGGCAAATCTTCGACCGGCGATGGATGGCCGGGCCACGAGCACCAGCTCGACCGGTTGAGCAAGTTCATATTGATGGAGACGAAACGATTCCCGCAACAGACGTTTGACCCGGCTGCGCACCACGGAGCCGCCGACTTTTTTGCTGACGACGACGCCGAGCCGTGACCGTTCCGCACCCGGCAGGTGCAGCCAGTTGGCAATCAAGCAGCCGCGCACCATGCGCTGGCCCACGGTGCGCAATTTCATGAAATCGCGGCCCTGCTTGATCCGCGACCCGCGGCCCAAGCCGCGCCGGGCTGGCGCGTCCGCAGCCATGCCCGAACTTAAACCGGGGTCAGTCGTTTACGGCCCTCGCGCCGGCGGTTGGCCAGCGTGGCTTTGCCACTCTTGGTGGAATTGCGGTTCAGAAATCCGTGTTGCCGTTTGCGGCGGATTTTTGACGGTTGATACTGGCGTTTCATAAATTATTTTAGCCCGACCCGGCAGTTTCATTCCCGATTCGCGTTCGCCGGGGAAATTCCTGATGACCGGAGCGGGGGAGCATAACCATGAAAAGGGTCGTGTCAAGCTGCCCGCAAGGGCTGTTCAGGGCCCACCCACCCCATGGGTAGGGTCGGTGCGCTGCGCCGACCTGCGCCGCGTCCAGCGGGGCAACGCCTTTACCAACGACGGCGACGGCACGGGCCGGGGTGATCGCAGCGCGACAACCCGACCACGGGGTTGTTCACCCACGCGAGGGGCAGCTCCGCGTACGGTTTCGGAGCGCGGACGGTCCCTCGCCCGCTGCGCGTTGCCTGAAACTGCGACCCCGGAAAATTCCAATGCTTCCAATCTTGCCAATCCGCTGCGACCGGTGCCCGGTCGCGCTCCGTCAGAGCAGCCCCCGGATGCAACTATTCGCCAATGAAATGGAGTGCCACCTGGCGCGTGTGCGCGGCGTGGCGATGTTCCCACAGATAAATCCCCTGCCAGGTGCCCAGCGCCAGGCGTCCACTCCGCAACGGCAGGCTGAGGTTCACGGTGGTGAGCGCGGTGCGGATGTGCGCCGGCATGTCATCCGCGCCTTCGCAGGTGTGGGCAAACAGCGGATCGCCGTCGGGTACGAGCCGATGGAAGAAACGCTCGAGATCTTCGCGCACGTCCGGGTCGGCGTTCTCCTGGATAAGCAGCGAGGCCGACGTGTGCCGCAGGTGCAAAGTGACCAGACCATTCTGAAAACCAATTTTGGTACTCCAGGTCGCGACCTCGGCGGTGAAGTCATAAAGCCCGCGCCCGCGCGTGGTGAGCGTCAGTTCATGGAAAGCCTGTTGGAGCATGAGGTTGGTTCGGATTTGCGGCAAAGCCGCCCGCGCCGCTTTTGGCGCAGAAATCATGTGTTCACGCTAACAAATTCAAGGAGAGATACCACGACGAAATCGCAATGGCCGGCCCGCTCTTGGCAGAGGCCAGCGCTAACCGTATTGTCTGCCCGTGCCGGTCTTCCATGACTGCCAACGCTGCACGGCCTGCTGTCGCTGGCCGGGGCAGGTGCGCTTGCCGGACGCCGAGATCGCGCGGCTCGCGGAATTTTTGGAACTGGGGGAGCCTCGGTTCATCCAGCGCTTCACGCGCCTGACGGCGGATCGCCGGGGGCTGGCCTTGCTGGAAAAACCCAGCGGCGCCTGTGTTTTTCTTGTTGGCAATGATTGCTCGGTTCAATCCGTGAAACCGCAGCAATGCCGGGATTTTCCGAATCTGTGGCGGCAGCCCGAGGCGGAGACTCTGTGCCGGGCCATCCCGCGAACGTTGGGCGACGAGGAGTACGTTCAACGCGTGGCGCAGGCAACGGGCCGCACGGCGGAAGCGGTGCGGGAAATCTTGCGAAGTCGGCAGTGAAACTGTTTTCACTTTGGGAACTTGGCTGGAACGGTGTCGTCGGAATTCAACGCAGAGGCCGCAAAGGTTCTCGCGAAGGCCGCAAAGAGAATTCACCTCTGCGTTCCTCTGCGCCAGCCTTCGCGTTCTCTGCGTTAAAAAATCTTCGCCGGACGTGACGATGTTGGGCGATAGCACTGCAAAGTGGCAAAGACGGCCAGGTGGGACTGGCAATGGTCAAGAAAGGCACATCCCAGCCAGTGATGCACCAGTTATCGGATTTCATTTTCTTTGCGCCTTCGCACCTTTGAGCCTTGGCGCTGAAAATACTTCCGCATGGATTCGCTAAAGCGGTGTCGCCGCTCCGCTCTGCCACCGCAGCCCAAATTTATCCAAATCACCCAGCGGCTACGAAAGGATTTGCCCCGCCGTGAGCGGATGGCCCGCGAGAAAATCCGCCGCACTCATGCGCCGGCCGCCTTCGCGTTGCAAGGCCGTGATGCGTAGCGCATCTGGACCGCAGCCAACGATAATTCCGCACTTTTCGGCTTGAAGAATTTGGCCCGGCGTTCCGGCTTGCGAAACCATGTCCGCGCCCCAGATTTTCAGAAGTAGTGGTTGCGGTGGCCCCGCCAGAAAAGTAAAGGCCCCGGGCCATGGCGTGAACGCGCGGATGCGGTTCCAGATCGCGCGGGCCGGCTGTTGCCAGTCAATCCGCCCGTCCTCCTTTTTGATCTTGCCGACGTGAGTCGCGAGGGCGGCATCTTGTGGCTGTGGGAGGATTTTTCCGGACACGTAATCCGGGATGGTTTGTACGAGTAGTTCCGCCCCGATTTGAGCGAGCCGGTCGTGCAGGGTGGCGGCGTTGTCCTCGTCACGGATTGGGGTGGGGCGCTGCGTGAGGATGTTGCCGGTGTCGAGGCCCACGTCCATTTTCATAATCGTGACGCCGGTCTCGGCGTCGCCGTTGAGGATCGCCCACTGGATCGGGGCGGCGCCGCGATACTTCGGAAGTAGCGAGGTGTGAACATTCAGACAGCCAAAGCGTGGT
>JANOHH010001235.1:0-1175 GCA_031406395.1 Verrucomicrobiota bacterium
CCCAAGAATTTTTCCAGCCGCGTGCGCTTGCAACGGGCGGACACCAAGGAAGATCGCGAAGTCCTCATCTACATGAACAACCCGTTGCGCTACGAAGGGGAGACTTATTATCAAGCCAGCTTCGACAAGGACGATCAAGGCACGGTGCTGCAAGTTGTCCGCAATCCCAGCTGGCTTACACCGTATTTTGCGTGCGTCATGGTGGCGGCGGGCATGCTGTTGCAATTCGGTACGCACCTGGTCCGCTTTGCCTCGAAACGAAAAACCGCATGAAAGCCTTTTACAAAATCCTGCCTTGGTTTTTCCTCGGCCTGTTCGCCACCGAAATCGTCGTGGTCATGCTGCCCAAACGGGACGGCGAACTGCACGCCCGCGAATTTGGCCGGCTGCCCGTGCTGCTCAACGGCCGCATCCAGCCGCTGGACTCCGTCGCGCGCAATGCCCTGCTCCAGATCCGCAGTACGGGCGATGTGCCGCTCGAGGAAGTACCGTCCTGGAAATTCTGGCATCACCCGCCCAAACTCAGTTCCACGGATTGGCTGCTCGAAACCTTCTTCAAACCGCAGGTCGCCGACACCCGTCCGATTTTTCTGATTCACCATCCCGAAATTATCAGCGTACTCAAGTTGGGCGAAAAGGGCGTCGAGAAATCCGGCCTGCGCTATTACACCTTCGCTGAGCTGGGCCCGGTCTTGAGTGAGATTGGTGCCCAAGGCCGGCAAGCCTCCGAAATCAAAGAGGACGCCCAGCGCACCACCTACCAGAAGCAGATTCTGAAACTCGGCAACGCCGTCATCCTGTACCAGCGCTTGAAAAACAGCATGCAGCCCGCTGGCACCCGCGACTTTGCCGGAGTCATTGCCGAATACCAAGCCGCGCTCCCGGCCGGTCTGGCTGCCTTTCGAGCGCAACAGGCGGGCGGAACGGTGGATGAAGCGGCGCTACGCAAATTTGCCGGCCTCGCCCAGCAGTTTGACGGACTGGCCAACATGGCCTATCCGCTCGTCATCCCGCCCGCGGATCCGGCGGCAGACCGGCAGGGCTGGCTCAATGTCGGGACCAGCTTGCTCGGCGCGATTCAAGGCCGCCCGATTCACCCCGCCATCGGTAGTTACGCCCAGATGGCCGAGGCCTACGCCAACGCCAACGCCGTGGATTTCAACCGTTCCCTGGCG
>JANOHH010001258.1:0-3793 GCA_031406395.1 Verrucomicrobiota bacterium
CGAGGATCGCCTTCGCGTAAACGCCGTGAGATTCAGTGATCACACGACGCGGTTGGCCGGAGACTTCTTCGAGCAAGCCGAGCAGTGTCTCGACGATCCGAGGTTCGGCTTGGACTTCCAGACCGGCGGTGCGCGCGGGCCAGGTCGTGTAGCCGCCGAGCTTGTGCTGTTCGGGTGTTGGAATGTAACCCTCGGCCCCGTTGGCGAGTTCGATATTGAACGTGGTCGGGAGCGGGCTTTGCGCTTTGAGCTTGAGGCCGGTGAGGGCAAAGACTTCGTTCGGCAGCGCCGTGATGCCGAGATCGCCGATGCGGAGCGCCTGAAGCTTTAACTCGGTGCGCTGCCGCTCGTGCAGGTGAATGGCTTCGAGCGCATAAATCTCCGGCAGCGAACCCGGCAAGCGGCCTGCGAAGCTCTGCGCCGTCTTGCGCGCCCAAGCGAGGCGGGATTCATCCGGCACGCGATAGATTAAAGCCAGCGTGCGCTCGGCCATTTTGAGCGGCACCCAGTCGTGGAATTTCAGATTGCGCACGACGGCCGCAACTTTTTCCGCGACCGCCCTGGCGTAGGCGTCGTAGCCGAGGTCCTTGGCCGGCGCGCTGTAATCCATCCACATCAAATCGCCGCTGGTGCCTTGTGACATCATGGCCACGAAGCCATTCGTGCCAGCGTTCGCGGGCGACTCCAATAACTCGGCCACGTGACGTCGGAAGCGCCCGTAGTAATCGGACGACAGCAACGGTGAGCCGTAATAGTGCTGGGAATAATTCGCGAGCAAGGCCAGTGGCCGTCCGTCGGCTGAGCGCACCGCGATCACGGACAAACCCGGGTCCACCGGGCCGGACGGGCCAACCGCGTCGGGGCTTTCATGACCCGGATGCATGTGCGCGCGGATGTTGCGGTCGCCGAACGGGTCGGTGAGCATTTTGTCCGGGCGGCGAATCCAGCGCCGGTTGAAAGTGTGTTCCCAATCGTCCACCATCCCCCAACCGATGCGGGCAGGTTGGAGGTTTTTCACTGCGCCAACGATGGCCGCGGCAATGCGCGGCGGCAGGAACGCAGCGTAGTTCGTATCCTGCCGGCTGCCGAGACAGCCCATCGCCGACGGTGCGGAATGAGTGTGCGTGGCCGAGACGAGCATCTTGTCCGTCGGAATGCCGGTGGTCTGGCTCGCCTGTTCCTTGGCCCTGTCAATCAGATCGCGCGCGATCATGCAGGTGTCCACCACCGCGAGGACGAGGCGCGTTTCGCCGTCATCGAGGGCGAGGGCGCGAACCTCAAGCGGATCAACAGCATTCGTGGCCGAGCGCTCGGTGAACATGGCATTGACGAGCACGGGATAGTTCGTCGGCGTGATGTCCACGACGGACGCGCCAGCGCGAAATAGCATACCCTCAGCGGCGCTTGCGCTGTCGATCAGGGCAAAGCCACCGACCGAGAAGAGCCATCCCAGCGCGACGTGGACGAACTGTCGCCGGGGAAATTTGTTCTGCTGCATGCCGCTTCTTACTGCTTCCGCGCACCCTTCGGCAAGCCCCCAGAATTTCGGGCATTCATCTTGCAGGCGTTGGGATTGGCGATGCGATGGTCAAGCAGGGGAAGCTGTAGTGCGCGGACTCGCTCAAGGCGGAAGCGGCGAACAACGCAAGATCCCGATCGGTTCCACCGCAAAAAGAGGGCCACACGACCAGCGGGGTTGCGCGGCAGCTTAGGCCCTCCAGACCGACCCAAGTGCGCCTTCGGACCTTTGCATCGTTATCTCCCAACATCGTGGCGTCCTGCAAAGGTTTTTTAACGCCGAGGCGGGCATTTTTGCGGCCTTGGCGAGAACCTCTGCGGCCTCTGCGGTTGATGGGGCTGCCCGGCGGTTTGGTTGCGGCTTGGCCGCGCTTTGCCTTGGCGTTGAATTCCGACCGCATTGCTATGGTTTAGGCCAGCTCCATTTTCGACACGCTTTTATCCAGCCAATTCGCCATTCTCGACGGATGAAGATGATCATGTTGGTGAGTCTCCTCGCCCTAATGGTGGGTCAGGCCTCTGCGGCGACTTTGAAATGGAGCGGCGCCCGAAATCCCGCCAAAGTCAGCGCCGGGGATGGTGTCACCGAGCTCGGGACGAAAATCGGGAAATTCATCACCCTGAGCAACCAGGCGGAGTGGGCGTCGGTAATCTTCCATGTGAATAACCGATTCCCCGGCTCCACCCCGTGGGTCACCCTCGCGGTCGGCGCGGTGCCGGATGCGCCCCCGCGCTCGAAGGCAGCGCACGAGGAGTTTCTTGGCGCCATGGATTCATTGGGCGTGGAGGTTTTCCTCGAAATCTTCCCCAGCCAGACCAATGACGTTCTCGCCGCGATTGATTCGTGGCTCGGCAAGTTCAAAACTCATCCATCCGTGAAAGGATTTGGCGTGGATCTGGAGTATTTCGCGCGGGTCGATGACGCGGCGGCGAAGGCGTGGGACGAAAAAATCAAAGCCCACAATCCGGGCTACCGAATGTTTCTGAAGCATTGGGAGATCGGTTTCATGCCGCCGGCTTATCGCGGCAAAGGCGACCTCATTTTCATCGACACGAGTTCCGAGGCGTCAATGGCGGAGCTGAACGCGGGCTTCGTGAAATGGGCCGCTCACTTCGCACCTTCGGCCTGCGCGTTTCAATTCGGTTACCCCGCCGATGAGGACGGCATGGACGGCCAGAATACGACCGGCTGGTGGAAGTTACCCGACCCCATTCAGGACTGGGGTAACACGCTCCTCGCCCAAATCAAGAATCCAAAACAGGAAATTGGCTTCCTGTGGGTGTGCGTGAAATCCGGTAAGACTTACAACGCAAACTGGGATCTCACGAAAAGGGCGACGCGGACCCTCCGGTAAGCGTCGCCGACCCGTGCCTCCGGAGAACCGGCCGATCGGAATCCGGATTCTTTCCGTTGCCCACTGCGCATGAGACTCCCCGCGCGCAGCCACGCTCATTCGGAATTCGTTATTCGCAAACCCACCGGCCTCGGAAACTTGACATCTTCGAGTGGACCATCAAGGTTCGAGAGCGGATGAAACCCTGCCTCATTGTGCCGATCAGCGGATTGCTGGCGCTCCTTGCGACCGCCGGCGCCGGTGAGCCGCAACCTGCAGGGGGCTTTGGCGCACTGACCGTTTCCAACATCGCCGCCCGCATTCGAGTCCAAGCCGAGGCGACGCAGACCCTCGGCATGAATGCCTATACCAACCTCATTCCGGGCACCAAGGCCAGTTACGCGATGGTGGCCATTCCCGGTGGTGAATTCGTCATGGGCCGTCCCACCAATGGACGCTACGTCCGTCCTGATCAAGTGCCGCCGCATCGGGTCAAGCTCGCGCCATTCTGGATGGGCAAATATGAGGTGACCTGGAATGAATACAACGCCTTCGTGTTCGACGACATTGAACGCCGGCAAGCCGCGCCGCCGCCGCCCAACATTAAATTGGACCCACGGCTGGCGGATGCCATAACCCATCCCAGCTTGCCCTACGTGGACATGGACTATGGCATGGGCAAAAACGGTTACCCGGCCATCGGCATGACGCAGCACGCCGCGAACAAGTATTGCCAGTGGCTGAGCGCCAAGACCGGCCACTGCTACCGCCTGCCCACCGAGGCGGAATGGGAATACGCCGCGTGCGCCGGTTCGACGAATACCTGGTTTTTCGGCGAGGACGCAACCGAGCTCGCGGATTACGCATGGTTCGAGGACAACAGCGATTTCGAATACCAGAAGGTCGGTCGCAAACAGCCCAATGCCTGGGGCCTGCACGAC
>JANOHH010001261.1:0-1009 GCA_031406395.1 Verrucomicrobiota bacterium
GTGTGCTGTGGATTGGAACGGAGCGCGGGCTGAATCGTTTCGAACATGGCCGCTTCACCGCGTTCACCGCGCGCGATGGATTGCCCGCCGATTTGGTCAACGAAATTCTCGAGGATGACTCCGGCAACTTTTGGGTGAGTCACGACCGTGGCATTTATCGGGTGCGGAAACAGGAGCTGAACGAGGTCGCGGCCGGCCGGGCCCAGTCCGTCCGCGCGGTGGGTTATGACGAATCGGATGGCCTGCCCCTCAGTGAGACCAACGGCCAGAAGAGCCAGCCCGCCGGTTGCAAAACGCGCGATGGACGGCTGTGGTTTCCCACACCCAAAGGCGTGGCGGTGATCAATCCGAAGTTGTGCGACCTGGACACCGTTGCACCCCAGGCTGTCCTCGAGCAAGTCCGGGCCGATGGTGAGATCATCTTCAACAACTCCGGACTGACTGCGCCCGGTTTGGAGTCCCGCCTTCAGGCGGCCCCACCCGAAAACCGCCTCAAGGCGGAACTCCGAACCACCGGCCCGCTGCGACTGCCGCCCGGCAGTGGGCGTGGGCTGGAATTCCGCTACACGGTCCCCGTTTTCAACGCACCGGAGAAGGCCACATTTCGGTATCGGTTGCGGGGCGCAGATGACCACTGGATGGAGGCCGGCACCCGCCGGGAGGCGTACTTCACCCGGTTGCCTCCGGGCGCGTATGATTTCGAAGTGATGGTGGCCAATCACCGCGGAGTTTGGAGTAAGAAAAGCGCAAACTTCGCATTCTCCATTCAGCCGCTCTACTACCAGACGTGGTGGTTCTATGCGGGCTGCGGTCTGGCGACCGCCGGGCTGATTGCCGGGCTGGTCGTCTGGCGCATGCGCGAGTTGGGAAAATTGCATCGGTTGGAGCAACGGTCGGCGATTACCGAGGAACGGACGCGCATCGCCAAGGACCTGCATGATGGTCTGGGCGCCGATCTGACCCGGCTGGCCTTGCTGGCGGATCTCGTCGAGGGAGAAGGTTCGGCGGC
>JANOHH010001288.1:0-1545 GCA_031406395.1 Verrucomicrobiota bacterium
CAGACCTGGTGCTTGAAGTACGGGCCGGATTTGGCCCCGGAAGGCTGCTCCCGATATTCGGATTTGAGACTGCCCTGTTCCATGGTTTCGAGGGCCGCCATTTGTTCCAGAACGACGGACCGCTGCGCGTGGTAGTTTGAGTTCATTTCCACCAATATGACTACCAGCTAGACATCAACAAGGAAAAAATGGCCGCGAAACCACAAACCATCTGAAGTTTGTCTCACACCCGTTGACACCCGGCTCGGATCGAATACTGTATGAATAAACAGTATGACTGGCCGCACCCGAAGACAGCAGCAGATCCTCGATTTCATCCAGAAACGGCAACGGACGGACGGTAGCGCCCCGACCTATCAGGAGATCGCCGACCAGTTCGGCTTTCGCAGCCTCAATTCCGTCACAAGTCATGTCCGACTGCTCCGGCAGAAAGGCTGCCTGGTCTCCGACGCCGGTAAGGCGCGGTCGCTCCGGGTCACCTCCCCCTTGGCGAAATTTCGCAGCCGGATCGTGGATATTCCCGTCTTGGGCGACATCCCAGCGGGTTTTCCGGAGGCGGGCGAACCGGAGGCAGAGGGTTGCGTCTCAGTGGATATTGCCAGCGTTGGATTCACGCCGACGCGGAACACCTTTGCGGTGCGCGTGCGCGGCGTTTCCATGATCGATCGGCATATTCTCGATGGGGATCTGGTGGTTTTGGAACGGGGACCGGACCCGCGCCATGGCCAGGTCGTGGCCGCGCTGGTGGATGGTGAGCGGACGCTCAAGACCTATGTCGTGAAGAACGGGAAACCGTATCTCAAAGCCGAGAACCCGAAATATCCCGACCTGATCCCTGCGCAGGAGTTGGTGATTCAAGGGGTGTTCAAGGCGCTGATTCGAAAAGCCCGGGACTAAGTCATGTCTGCCAAGAATGCCAACCTCCTGGCTGAACTGCATCGGCTCGCCGATCCCACAAATGCTGCGGGAATGGCCCGCTTCGGCATTGTCGGAAAGAAATTACTGGGCATCTCGGTGGTTCAACTGCGGGCGATCGCCAAACGGACCGGTCGGGATTATGAATTGGCGAAGGCGTTGTGGGCTTCAGGGTTTTTCGAAGCCCGCCTGCTGGCCGGGTTCGTCGCCGAACCCGCCCGGGTCACGCGGCGACAGGCCAATTCGTGGGCCAAGGACTTCGAGTGCTGGGCCGATTGTGATGGCCTGTGCCTCCATCTTTTCCGCAAGACCCCGTTAGCCCACGAACTGGCGGTTGTCTGGAGTCACCGCCGGGAGGAACTGGTCAAGCGCGCCGGGTTTACGATGATGGCCACCCTGGCCGTGCATGACAAAGCGGCCAGCAACGAAGTCTTTCGCAATTATCTCGGCCGGGTTCAGGCGGAATCCACCGATGAACGGCACAACGTAAAGAAGGGCGTTAACTGGGCGCTGCGCCAGATTGGAAAGCGAAACCCAATTCTGAACCGGGAAGCCGTCCGCATCGCCAAACGCATTCAGAAAATGGACTCAAAGGCCGCACGATGGATTGCCGCTGATGCCCTGCGGGAA
>JANOHH010001335.1:0-5646 GCA_031406395.1 Verrucomicrobiota bacterium
GGTGAAAGCTCACGGCCATGACTTTGATTTAAATCCCGGATGTCTTTTCTGTTTATTGATTCCGCGCATTCCTTTGGCAGGTGCAAATCATTCCAAGATGTTTCAAATCCTTATTGCAAAAAGGACAGCGGTAGAATCCCAGCTTGCGATGCACTCGCTGCAATGCGAACAGCGAAAACAGGCTGCAACACAAGCCACAAAAGGTTGAAATGATCACCGCATTGAAGCCGATATGAATTAATTCCCACCACTGGGCATCTCCGCTGAACCTGCCTACGAGCCAACTAATTCCCGCAAGCGCAAAGTCAAAGCCAACCAAGAACGAGGCAATCCCGACACAGATTTGCTGTCGTAGAGCTTTGGTATCTGGTGGAAGTATTGGCATGTCCGAAAACAATGGCACAGCTCGATTTTAGCGGAAACAAATCTTCCGCACGCAATCGCGGAAGTCGTCGGCCCCGCTGACAATCTTGATTTCCACGCGCATGAAAAGGATCGGCAAGTCGCGGCGGTCCAGTTTCGGGAAGCGGACCGCGTCTTTCTGCGTGGTGAGGATGACTTGCGCCTGGCGTTTTTTCCCACGATTGATGGCGTTGAGGATTTCCTGCTGGCTGAAGCGGTGGTGGTCGGCGAATCGTTTGGCATAGACGAGCTCTGCGCCCAGTTTTACGAGGCTTTGCTCGAAGCTCTCCGGCTGCGCGATACCACAGAACGAGCCGACCTTGCGGCCTTTGAGGAAGTCGAGCGACTGGCGTTCCCCGCTGAAAACATCCTCGAGATACATTGGATTGTGCACACACTCGATGACGGCGGCGGTGGAGTTGAGCGCGGTGATCCGGCGGCGCAGCTCCTCGGTCTGACCGTCGCTCTTGGTGATGAAAATCGTGTGCGCCCGAGCCAGGTGCGACGGGGGTTCGCGCAACGTACCGCGCGGCAACAAGTGTTCATTGCCGAATGGTTGCTGGCGATCAATCAAGACCACGTCATGCCGCCGGCCGCGCAGATCCCAATACTGAAAACCATCGTCGAGCAAAAGGGTGTCGCAGCCAAATTTTTCAATCGCATAGCGTCCGCTCTTCACGCGGTCTTTGTCCACGAGGACGACCACATCCTTCAAATTCGATGCCAGCATGTGCGGTTCATCGCCGGCCATCTCGGAATCAAGCAGGAGCGATTTGCCGTCCGACACGATGCGCGGCGGCGTCGTGTCTTCGCGGAACAGGAGTTTATTCTTCAGCCATTCATGCACCGGCGGCGGCTTGGAACGATACCCGCGCGACAGGATGGCCACATTGCGCCCGGCATCGCGCAGCTCGCGCGCGAATTTTTCGACGACCGGCGTTTTGCCCGTGCCCCCGACCGTAAGGTTGCCAATGGCGATGACCTGCACGCCGAGCGTGGCGTCGCGGAGGATCCGCGCGTTGTAAAGAAACCGGCGGAGCTTCACCGCCACGGCAAACAACTTCGACGCGCCGAACAATAAAACCCGGACCGTGCCCGCGAGGGCACCGCGGCGTTCGTCGAAGATGACTTCGAGAACGAACGTTTCGAGGCTTTCCATCCAGGCCCGGAATGTTTCGCGCATCTGGGCTTATGTTGCCAAGGGCAGGCAGACAGGGCAAGGATGCGGCGTAACGGCTCAGCCATTCTCATTTTGGCGGAGAAACCGGCGAAGCTTCACCGCCACGGCAAACAGCTTCGACGCGCCGAACAATAATACCCGGACCGTGCCCGCGAGGGCGCCACGGCGTTCGTCGAAGATGACTTCGAGAACGAACGTTTCGAGGCTTTCCATCCAGGCCCGGAATGTTTCGCGCATCTGGACTTATGTTGCCAAGGGCAGGCAGGCAGGGCAAGGATACGGCGCAACGCCCGGCATTACCCGGAATTGCCGCTTTGCTCCCGCAACCCTTCGGGCTAGGCTTCGGGCATGAGTCTGGCCAAAAAACTTTTGCACACCCGTTACCGCGTGAACGATCTCGAACGCACGGTGAAGTTCTACCGGGAAGTCCTCGGCCTGGAGGAACTCCGCCGGCACAAGTCACCGCGCGGATCGGAACTCGCCTTCCTCAAAGCGCCGGAGAGCGAGGAGTTGATCGAGATTTGCCATTTTCCCGGCAGCGATCCGGTGCAGGTGCAATCCGATCTCACGCATCTGGCGTTCGAGGTGGACAGCCTCGATGCCTTCGCCCAACACCTCGCGAAACTTGGCCTCAAATATTCCGACGGCCCGACGACCACCTCGACCGGCACGGTCTTCGCCTTTATTGATGCCCCGGAGGGCTACGAGATTGAACTGATTCAAAAGTCCGGCGCCGGCGCAAGTTAGGGATCAGCGGATCGGCAACGAATGACAACGAATGATTTTCCGCGCGCGCCAGTTTGAATTCCGCTTTCCGCGCCCGGCTTTGATCATGGGCGTGGTGAATGTCACGCCGGATTCCTTTTCGGATGGCGGCGAGTTTCTGGATGCGGACCGGGCCGTGGCGCATGCGCTCCAGTTGGTCGATGGAGGCGCGGAGTTGCTCGACATCGGTGGCGAATCCACCCGGCCCGGGGCAACGCCGGTGAGTGAGGCGGAAGAATTGCGGCGTGTGCTGCCCGTTATTGAACAATTGGTCAGACGCACCCGGGTACCGCTCTCGATTGACACGATGAAACCCGCCGTCGCACGGCAGGCGTTGGCAGTCGGCGCCAGCATTATCAACGACGTGGCGGCGAACCGTGCCGACGATGCCATGGGACGCGTCGTCGCCGAAACTGGGGCGGGTTACATCGCCATGCACATGCAAGGCCAGCCGCAGACGATGCAGGCGAGTCCGGTTTACGTTGACGTGGTTCGCGGGGTGGAGGATTTTTTCCGCGACCGGTTGCAAAGATTGAACGCCTGTGGGGTTGGCGCGGACCAAGTGGTGTTCGACGTGGGAGTCGGCTTCGGCAAGACTTTGGAACATAATTTGCAGTTGCTCGCGGCCCTGCGGAGTTTTACAAAGCTGGAGCGGCCGTTGCTGCTCGGCGTGTCGCGTAAATCGTTCATCGGCCAAGTGATCCCGGCGGCAGCGGCGGAACGGTTGCCCGGCTCATTGGCGTGCGCGTGTCTCGCGGTGGCGATGGGCGTGCAAATTATTCGGACACATGACGTAGCGGAAACGGTGCAAACCTTGCGGGTGACGGAAGCCATCCTGGCCCATAAGAAATTGTGAATTGGAATTACACCCTCAGCCTCTGGCGGCCGGCGCTGGAAATTCTCATCCTCGCGATGGGAATCTATTACGCGTCGCGCTTTGTGCGCGGCACGCGCGGCTGGCCGGTGGTGGTCGGCTTCGTCGTCTTGCTGCTGGCCTTGACGGCGGTGACGACGTTGCTCGATTTGAAAGTCCTCCGCTGGTTGCTGGGCAGCGCGTCCGTCTTTATCGCCGTGGGCGCGCTGGTCATTTTTCAACCGGAACTGCGCCGCATGTTGGGCGAGTTGGGCAACCTGCCCTTGTTCGTCACCACCCATGAGCAACGCGAAAACATCGAGGTCATCATCCAGACCGTCGAACGCCTCGCCGACGTAAAGATTGGCGCGCTGATCGCCATCGAGCAATCCATCCAACTCCAGGAAGCCGTCGAGTCCGGCATCGTCGTCGATTGTGAGGCCACTCCAGAAATGCTCGAAACAATCTTTTTCCCGAACAACGCGATTCACGACGGTGGCGTCATCATCAAGGGCGACCGCATCACGCACGCCGCGTGCATTTTCCCCCTCACCCAGCAGCCGGATTTGAACAAGTCCCTCGGCACGCGCCATCGCGCGGCGATCGGGCTGAGCGAGGAAACGGACGCGCCGATTGTGGTGGTCTCCGAAGAGACCGGTGCGATTTCGCACGTTTACAAAGGCCAGATGGTGCGCGGGGTGACGATCGAAGCTTTGCGCGCATTCCTGATCTCGGTACTCGTTCCACCGGCCAAGGCCCGCAGCCTCGTCGAGTGGCTGCGGTCCCGCGGCGCGGAGCATCACCAGCATTCACCCGGGACGTCCGTCATTACGCGCAACGATGTTGAGCGAACCACCAACGGAGGCGGCAAGTAGTTATGCTCCGCGACTTCATCGTCAAGGATTTTGGTTGGAAACTGTTGTCCCTTGCGCTGGCGGTTGCGATCTGGCTGACGGTCAAAGGCTTTAGCAGCGACAGCGGCACGCAGGCCGAACGCATCTTTACCGACATCCCTGCCCAAATCGTCTCCGGCACGACTGACGCACGGACATTCCGGATCAATCCGGAAGTGGTGCAGGTGACCGTCAAAGGCTTGCCCGACGCGATCAAAGCGCTGACGGAGCGGGAAGTCCACGTTTATGTGGACGTCAGCAACGCCGACTCGACCCGAAATTTTCGGAAACGCGTGGAGATCTCGACGCCGACCCGCATCACCATCGTCAAAGTCGAACCCGCCGAGGTGGAAGTAGTCGTTCCACCTCGCCCGTCTCCAACTGCGCCCCATTCCAAACCATGAGCCAACCCAAAAAGATTTTCGGCACTGACGGCGTTCGCGGCACGGCGAACGTGGAGCCAGTGACCGCCGAAACCGCGCTGAAACTCGGCCGTGCCGCCGGCCACGTTTTCAAAAATCTCGAAAGCCAGGCGCGCGGGCAGGGTCGCCACAAGATCGTGATCGGCAAAGACACGCGCCTTTCCGGCTACATGCTGGAGAATGCCCTCTCGTCCGGCATCCTTTCGATGGGCGTGGACGTCTTGTTCATTGGCCCGCTGCCCACGCCCGGCGTCGCCTACGTCACGCGCAGTCTGCGGGCAGATGCCGGCATCGTCATCACCGCTTCGCACAATGCTTACGCCGACAACGGCATCAAGTTCTTCCGGGCCGATGGCTACAAGCTCGACGACAAGATCGAGGCGGACATTGAAGACCTCGTGTTCAGCGGCGACATTGAAAACATCCGGCCCACCGCCGAGGAAATCGGCAAGGCGGTGCGGATTGACGATGCCCTGGGCCGCTACATCGAATTTGCGAAAGGCAGTTTCCCCCGCGGCATGACCCTCGAAGGCCTGCGCATCGTGGTGGATTGCGCACACGGCGCCGCCTATAAAGCCACCCCGTGCGTGCTGCGCGAACTCGGCGCGGAAGTCATTGTCGTCGGCGACACGCCGAACGGAAAAAACATCAACCAGGATTGCGGCTCGATGCACCCGCAACACCTCTGCCAGCTCGTGCGCGAGTTCCGCGCCGACGTGGGCATCGCCCACGACGGCGACGCCGACCGCGTGATTCTCTGCGACGAACACGGCGCGTTGATTGACGGCGACGACATCATGGCCATCGCCGCACTGGAAATGCTCGAACAAGGCACGCTCGCGGAGAAGACGCTGGTTTCCACGGTCATGAGCAACGCTGGGCTCGATGCCGCGATCAAAGTGGCGGGCGGCCAGGTCCTCCGCACGGACGTGGGCGACCGGAATGTGATCGATGAAATGTTGCGCCACGGCTTCAACTTCGGCGGTGAACAAAGCGGCCACCTGATCTTCCGCGACCATAGTACCACCGGCGACGGCTTGGTGGCGGCGTTGCAGATGCTCCGCATCATGCGGTCGAGCGGCAATTCCCTGGGCAAACTGGCGAAGTGCTGGACGCGTTTCCCGCAACTCC
>JANOHH010000050.1:0-2550 GCA_031406395.1 Verrucomicrobiota bacterium
GTGCCGCTGCCCTACACCAAGCAGAAGATGCAGGAGATGGCGCGGGAACTCTTTCTGGAGCACGGGTGGCAAATGCCACACGGGCTTGCAGTCTCCGGCGAAGCCGATCCCCGGACCTTCAGCCTTGCCGAATGGCAGCAGGCCAAGCGCGCCGGGAAAGACCCTAAGGCGATCAAGGCCGCGTTTCAGGACAGCTGGGCGATCTCGGATTCTGGCCCCGCCTTTGCGCAGGCGCGTGCCCGGCATGTTGAGCGAGTGGGCGTTGATGGCGGCGCCGGATGGGCTGGTGGTGAATGGATACCTTCCAGGAAGGTTCACGCTGCCCCACGCTGGCACCAACCGGGTTCTCATGCTGGATCACGACTACCCGCGCTCGGACTCGCAGCGCGTTTTCATCTTCCAAGGCGGCGGTGACGAATGGACTTTGCATCTGCGAATTCCGGCCTGGTCCAGGCAAACGCGGCTAAGGGCGAACTTCCCGGGGGTCACGACGAATGCACCGGCTGGCAGTTACGTGCAGATTCGAAGGCGCTGGCAAGCGTGCGATGAAGTCGTGCTTGAGTTCGACGCTGGACTTCGTGCGGTCGCGGGGGTCAACGAAGCGGCGGGCAAAGTCTCGCTCTATCGTGGGCCGCTGTTGCTCGCCTACGATCAGGCGCAGAACGCGTTTGATGAGGACGCGCTTCCGCTGGTGAATCTGGCCAGGCTGGCCGAGGCGCGCCGGGTTGAAATCGAAACGCCCCGCAATCGCTCGTCCGCCGCCACGGGGGCGGTGAGCGAACCGTGGTGCGTCGTCGAGGTGCCCGCCGGGGATGGTCGACTCCTGCGCTTGGTGGATTTCGCGAGTGCCGGTGCCGCCGGCACCCGCTATCGCTCGTGGCTGGCCGCCACGAACCCACCGCCGGCCCCGGCGTTCACGCAACTGCCCGCTGATGGCGCGCGGGTGCCGCTGGGGGAAGTGCGCTTCCAGTGGCGCGGGGAACGTAGAGCAGGCGTCTCGCGTGCCCCAAATAACGCCACGAGCTACCGTGCCGAATTCGCAGCCAATGACTCATTTGTGCCGTTGCTGTTCGCAACAAATGTTAGTTCAACAACTCGCGTGGCTCTCAACACCAAAGCACTCAACGGAAGGGCAGGCGGGACGCCTGCCCCACTTTACTGGCGGGTCGTCAGTATCAGTGCGAATGGCGAAACGATTCCCGAAGTTCCACCGGCCAGGTTCATTCTCGATCCCAGTGCCCCGCAACAAGTGTGGCCGCCGGATCCCAAGCCCGGCCCCAATGGTGAACTCATCTCGCACTCATTGCGCGGCGACGGAGCGGCTCAGTTTGGCGAAACGAAGTCCGCGAAATTCACAATGCGCGACGCCGAGGGCACCGAGGTCAACGGACGCGACGAGATGCTGGTCTATGCCGTGCCGGTCTGGCCGGAGGAGGAGTTCAGCGTGGCGGTTCGGGTGCAGCTGAGCGAGTCGCAGGGCAAACGGGCCGGCCAGATTTTCAGCGCCTGGGCGGCCGGCATGGATGACCCGCTACGGTTGATGGTGGAGGGAGGCAAGGTTTTCGCCCGCATCGAAGCCGGGGGTGCATTTTCGACGGCCGGCGTGGCGCTGGAAGCCGGGCGCTGGTATCACGTCGCCGCGGTAAAGCGCGGCGCCACCCTGACATTGTTCCTGGACGGTCAGCCCGTCGGTTCGAGCGCCGCGCCAGCGTTCACGAACACCCAGGCGACCGACTGCGCGCTGGGTGGTAATCCGCATTTCAGCGGCAATGAATTTCTCGCGGCGCGCTTTGCGGATTTTGCCTTCTTCGCCCGCGCGTTGACTGCGGAGGAGATTCAAGGAATGGCTGGGAAGTGACGCGCCGGCAAAACTTCAAGGTGATAAACCTATTTCGGCGATTTAGCCTTTACCTCCGGTGAGGATGGTGGCTGCCAGTGAGCCCACATCGCGCCCCAACCAGGCTTGACGCGTGTGATGGGGTAGGGCGCTCCGCCCTCGGCGGGCATGACGTAAAGCTGGCGCGTGCCGGTACGATTGGAGCCAAACACAACCCATTGGCCGTCGGGAGAAAACTTGGGGTGATAGTTCAGGCGGTCGCCCGGCGTCTGCGTCAGTTGGTCAATCCGTCCCGTCAGTGAAACGCGCATCAGTTCGACGCTGGTACCGACTTTGGCGGTGTAATAAATCCACTTACCATCCGGCGACCACAGGGGTACGTCGCTGCTGCCGCCGTGAAAATCCGGGACATCAAAAATGGTCACTTCGCCCCGGTGACCCTGGCGGTCAGCCAACTTGCGCAGTCCACTGCCATCGCGGCGAGCCAGGTAGGGGTGGCAGTTGTAATGTTCGCCCGCGACAAACAACAACCACTCGCCATCTGGTGACCACTGCGGCGCGAAGTTGAAAGGCTGCCCGGTTTCGATGCGCTTCGCATTCGCGCCGTCGGCATCGGCGATAAAAATCTGGTAGCTTTTGTGGTAGGCAATTTGGCTTCCATCCGGCGACGCGTTGAAGCCGTAGGCAAATTCCTTGGAATCGGCGGTGAGGTC
>JANOHH010000081.1:0-5929 GCA_031406395.1 Verrucomicrobiota bacterium
CGCGTGGCGGTCGGCCGCACGGGCGCGACGAAGCTGCAATACCTCGCACTCGGTCAGGGCACGCGGCAGCACGGGTTGATCGCGGGCAAGACCGGCTCCGGCAAGTCCACGCTGTTTCATGTCTTAATCACCAACCTCGCGCTGTGGTGCAGCCCGGAGCAGGTGGAGTTTTACCTCGTGGACTTCAAGAAGGGCGTCGAGTTCAAATGCTACGCCACCCACAAACTGCCGCACGCGCGGGTCATTGCCATCGAGAGTGATCGTGAGTTCGGCCTGAGTGTGTTGCAGCGCGTGGACGACGAGCTCAAGCGGCGCGGTGATTTATTCCGCAAGCTGGGCGCGCAGGATCTCGCGGGCTACAAACGCTTGTCTGAGGACGCGATCCGTAGCCGCCGACGTGAGGAGGCGGTTGGTTCAGGTGAGTCGCAACAAGTTCCTCCGCCTCCGCACGTCGGCGGCTACGAGCCGATTCCGCGCACGTTGCTGCTGATTGACGAATTTCAGGAGTTGTTCGTGGAGGACGATCGCGTTTCCCAAGGCGCGGCGTTGTTGCTCGACCGCATTGTGCGTCAGGGCCGTGCGTTCGGTATTCACGTGTTGCTCGGCTCGCAAACGCTCGGCGGCGCGTACTCCCTGGCCCGCGCGACCATTGGGCAGATGGTGGTCCGCATCGCGCTGCAGTGCAACGAAGCCGACGCCTATCTCATCATGAACGAGGACAATCCCGCGCCGCGTTTGCTCTCGCGGCCGGGGGAAGCGATTTACAACGACGACGGCGGCACGCTTCAGGGCAACAGCCCGTTCCAAGTCGTGTGGCTGCCGGACGAAGTGCGAGAGACGTGGCTCGCGAAGGTGTCGGCTCGTAGCCGCCGAGGTAACGAGGCGGATATGTCAGGCAAACCGGACCGCCTCCTCACGTCAGCGGCTACACCACGTGAACCGATTGTCTTTGAAGGCAATGCTCCCGCCAGCGTGCGCGACAACGTCTTGCTGCGCGGTTTGTTGGAGGCGAAATCAATCCAGCCCACGACGTCGCCGCGCATCTGGCTCGGCGCGCCGAACTCGATCAAGGGCCCGACCGAAGCCATCTTCCGTCGGCAGAGCGGCAATCATCTGCTCATCGTCGGTCAACGCGAGGAGGCGGCCTTGGGCATGTTGGGCGTGGCGCTGGTTTCGCTTGCCGCGCAGCATCCGAAAGCGGGCGCGCGATTCTTGGTGTTTGATTGCAGCGCGCCGGATTCCGCGGAGGCAAAGTTCCTCGAACGCGTCGTGCAAGTGGTTCCGCAGGAGATCAAACTCGTTCGCGCTAGTGAGGTTGATGAAGTAATGGCCGTGCTGGCCGCCGAGCAACAGCAGCGCACCGATGACCCGGGCGCGGTCACGCCGGAAACGTATCTGCTGATCCACGGTTTGCAGCGGAACAAAAAGCTGCGCTTCGACGAGGAGATGAGTTTCTCGCTCGACGCCGGTGCGGGCGGGAATCCTGGACTGCAACTCAACAAGCTGATTTGCGAAGGCGCGAGTCTGGGCTTTCACGTCATCGCCAATTGCGACACCTACAACAACGTGATGCGCTTTCTCAGCCGCAAGGCGCTGAGTGAATTTGAAATGCGCGTCGTGTTCCAGATGAGCGCGAATGATTCCGCGAGCCTGATTGATTCGCCGCAGGCCAACAACCTTGGCCTGCACCGCGCGATTCTGTTCAACGGCCAGGAGGGCTGGCTGGAAACATTCCGGCCCTATGCCCTGCCGGATGAAGGCTGGCATGCGCAAATCGGGGCAGAACTGGCGAAGTGGCACGGATGAATCGTTTGACGCGAAAAGTCCTCTCATTGACACCGGGCTTCAGCCCGGTGCCAAGGACGATGAACGATGAAAACCGTTTCAACGGTTTTCCGCCTGCGAGACACAAGCCGTTGAAACGGCTTGGTTTGCTTGTGACGATGACCACCGGGCTGAAGCCCGGTGTCAATGAGAACTTGAATTCATCCTTCGCCGCTTGCGTCCACCCCAAATTGAACTAACCATTTAGCCAGCATGAAGAATAACGGAAATAATTTCGACGCCATCGTGATCGGCGGTGGCCCTTCGGGCGCTTCGAGCGCGGCGATACTCGCCGAGTACGGCCATCGCGTCCTGGTTCTCGAACGCGAGAAGTTCCCGCGCTATCACATCGGCGAATCCATGATCCCGTTCACGTATCAGCCCATGGAGCGGCTGGGCTTGATCCCCTTCATGAAGTCTTCCGGATTCGTGAAGAAGTACAGCGTGGTGTTTATCTCGCCGAGCGGCCGGGCGAGCCAGCCGTTTTACTTTTTCAACCGTTACGATCGCGAGTCCGTGGCGCAAACCTGGCAGGTGCTCCGTTCAGAGTTCGATGAAATCCTCCTGAACAACGCCCGGGCCAAGGGCGCGAAAGTCATCGAGGAAATCACGGTGAAAGAATTGTTGCGCGAAGGCGACCGCGTCGTGGGTGTCCGCGCGCAGAAGAAAAGCGGCGAGCTGGTCGAGTTCCGTGCGCCGATCACGCTGGATTGTTCCGGCAAGGAAGCGTTCACCTCCGTGCGCAACGGCTGGCGCATGAAGGATCCGTATCTGAACAAGATCGCCGTCTGGACTTACTACAAAGGTTCCAAACGTGAGCCGGGCATCGATGAAGGTGCGACCACGGTGGCCTACGTGCCGGATAAGGGCTGGTTCTGGCACATCCCGCAGCATAACGACATGTTGAGCGTGGGCGTCGTGGCCGATGGCAAATACCTGACGCGCGACGGCGTGCGCGAGCCGGAGCAGATTTTCAAACGCGAGATCGAACAGAACGCCTGGATCAAAGACCACCTCTCCGTCGGCCAGTCCACCGGGCAATACTATCTGATCAGCGAGTATTCCCATCACGCGCGGCATTGCGGCAGTGAGGGATTGCTGCTCGTCGGGGACGCCTTCGCCTTTCTGGATCCGGTTTTCAGCAGCGGCCTCATGCTCGCGCTCAAGAGCGGGACGATGGCCGGGGATGCCGTTCATGAAGCCATCGTTGCGCGCGATTTCTCCCCGGAACGGTTTGCGAATTACGCCAGCGCCATCCGAGCGGGCGTGGAGAACATGCGCAAACTGGTCTATGCCTTTTACGATCCGAACTTCAGCTTCAAGCAGGTGATTGACAAATATCCCGAAGCCGGTGGTGAAATCACCGACTGCCTCTCCGGTGACGTGAGTAAGGATTTCACGCCGTTGTGGAATAAGATCCGCGAGTTTGTGCCGTTGCCGGATGACTTGCCGGTTGGTCAACCCTTGCGGGCAGCCAGCCCCGCGCTTGCCTGAGCGGCTCAGGCTTTCACCGGCGGTGACCGGAAATCAGCGGCGACTACTTTTGGCGGCGGCTGGCTGACGGCGGAAACGGGCGAGCTGGTTGCGCAGCCGGGCGATCTCGGCTTTGGCGCGCGCCAGTTCGGCGCGTTGTTTGGTTTGGTCCACCCGGGCCGCGACAAGTTCGCGGGCGTGCCGCCGAAACTCGAGTTGCGAAACAACATGGTGCGCGAGGACGAGCAGCGCCTGCTTCTGTTCGGGCCGGAGCTGGCGCGGCTTCCGGTCGAGCACACACAGCGTGCCGAGCGCATAGCCGTCGGGCGTAATGAGGGGCGCACCGGCGTAAAAGCGGATTCTATGCGGGCCGAGGACCATGGGATTGTTTTTGAAGCGCGGATCCTTTGTGGCATCCGGGACGATGAGGATGCCTTGGTTCATGATGGCATGGGCGCAAAAGGAAATGTCCCGCGCGGTTTCGCGGAGCGACACCCCCACCTTGGATTTGAACCACTGCCGGTCCTCGTCCACGAGCGAAATGAGGGCGATGGGCGCTTCGCAAATATCCGCGGCCAGATCGGTCAGGTCGTCGAAGACCTCCTCGGGCACAGTATCGAGCACGTCGTATTGCCACAGCACTTTCAGCCGCTTCACTTCATTTTTTGGGATCGGTACACTCATGGTTCGGTTGCGTTGAGGGGCGATACTACCCCGGCGGCCCGGGGAATCAACGTCTGTTTTAGGCTTCACTTAGGTTTGGCGTCATTGTCTTTTGGGTCCGCGCGATTGGCGGTGGCGGCGGCAATAACTTCGTGCGTTCCCCAGTCGGCCTCCGTATTCTCACACTTCGTTTTTATGGCTACCTTGAAACCCTTCGCCGCCCTGCGGCCCAGACCCGACCTTGCCGCCCAAATCTGCGAGTTGCCCTATGACGTCATGTCATCCGAGGAAGCCCGCCAGATGGCCGCCGGCAATCCGCTGAGTTTTCTCCACGTCAGCAAACCCGAAATAGATCTGCCGCCCGCGACGGACATTTACGCGCCGGAGGTTTATGCGCGGGGACGGGCGAACTTCCAAAAACTGATCGACCAAGGCGCGCTCAAGCAGGACGCGCAAGCGGGCTTTTATCTTTACCGGCAAATCATGGGGCGGCACATGCAGGTTGGCCTCGTCGCGGCCGCGAGTTGCGAGGAATATCTCAGCGGCATCATCAAGAAGCACGAATTCACGCGCCCGGACAAGGAGGACGACCGCGTGCGCCACATCGAAGCCCTCGATTCACAAACCGGCCCGGTGTTCCTTACGTATCGCGCGACGACCGCAATGGACGAGTTCGTGGCAAAAAAGATCACCGAGCAACCAGAGGTGGATTTCACGGGCAAGGACGGCGTGCGCCATTCGTCGTGGAAAGTGAGCGATGCCACCGGCATCCAGTTCATCACGGAGCAATTCGCGGGGACACCTGCGCTCTACATTGCTGACGGTCATCATCGCAGCGCAGCAGCGGCGCGGGTCTTTCAGTCCCGTTCGGGCGCGGGTCACAGCGGGTCATTTCTCACCGTGATCTTCCCGCACAACCAGATGCAGATCCTGCCCTACAACCGCGTGCTGAAGGATCTCATCGGACTATCCTCCGAGCAACTGCGGCAGAAACTGGATAGCCTATTCGTCCTCCATCCCAACGGCGCAGCCCAGCCCGCGCGCAAACACGAACTTGGTTTGTTTCTCAACGGACAATGGCACACGCTGAAGTTCCGGGCGGAACTCACGGCCACGACCGATCCCATTGAAAAACTCGACGTGACCTTGCTCCAAAGGCACGTGCTCGAGCCGATCTTCGGCATCACCGACCCGCGCACGAGCAAACGGATCAACTTCGTGGGTGGCATTCGGGGGACGGCGGAGTTGGAGAAACTGGTGAACAGCGGTGACTACGCCTGTGCTTTTTCAATGTTCCCAACGAGCATCGAGGACTTGATGACCATCGCCGACGCCGGCGGCATCATGCCACCCAAGAGCACCTGGTTTGAGCCCAAGCTTCGCGACGCCATGTTTTGTCACATGATTTGATTCGCTAACGGATACGAGAATGTCCGGGCGATTTCGCGCTGGGCAATCGCCGCTGAATGCGCATCCTGCTGGCGTCATGTCCGACATGAGTGCATCACTAACCCGTTTCGCCTGGCTCTCCATCGCCGCGGCGGTGATTACCATTGCGCTCAAAACCGCCGCGTATTTTATCACCGGCTCGGTGGGGTTGCTGTCCGATGCGGTGGAGTCAATCGTGAACCTGGTCGGCGGCGTCATGGCCCTGGCGATGTTGACGGTGGCGGCCCGCCCGGCGGACGCCGACCACGCTTACGGTCATGGCAAAGCGGAGTATTTTTCCAGCGGCGTCGAGGGCAGCCTGATTCTGGTGGCGGCCATCAGCATCGCCGTCGCGGCCGTTACGCGGCTCGTGACGCCCAAGCCGCTGCAGGAAATCGGGATGGGCCTGGCCGTTTCCGTCGCCGCGTCGGTCGTGAATCTGATCGTCGCGCTGGTGATTCTGCGGGCGGGACGTAAACACAACACCATCACCCTTGAAGCCAACGCGCGGCATTTGCTGACGGACGTGTGGACTTCCGTG
>JANOHH010000202.1:0-7727 GCA_031406395.1 Verrucomicrobiota bacterium
GGCGCATCAGTGGGAAAGCCAGAGCATCATCTCGCGCGACGAACGGGACGCGTTGGAAATCATCCATCGCCGGCTGCTGGCGGACGAGGATCACTGGATCATTGACGCGCGCCGCATCACGCCGCTGCAAGCCATTCTCTCGGCCGCGACGTGGCTGACCGTCGTGGCAACGGTGCTGACGGTCTGGATGTTGCGCACCGATCTGGGGGTGACTGGGCGCTGGCTGTGGCCGCTGTTGTTCACCACGACGCTCTTGCTGGCGGGCCATTTTGCGCGGCGGTGGAAAGAGAATCTGGCGGCGGCGACCTTTCTCGCGGGCGCGGCGCTGGCCATCGCCCCGGCGACGCTGGCGTTGCTGGCCGAGCTGCACGCGCTGGCGACGGTGCCGGCGGGCATCACGCAGCTTTTTCCCAACACTTTCACCAATCAACAGGTGCTGGCGGCGTCGATCACGGCGCTGGGTGTTTCCGCGTTCGGTTTGTGGCGGTTGAAAATGACGGGGTTTGCGTGGACGACGGCGACGCTCGCGGGGACGAGTTACGTGAGCCTGCTGCTGCCGTTCAACTGGCTGGATCAGAAACCGGAAATCCAGGCGCTGTGGTGTCTGCCGCTGGGAGCGCTGGAGCTGGTGGCGCTCGCTTTCGAGCGCGCCGGGCGCGTGCGCTGGACGATGCCGTTCCATTTGATAGCGCTCGCAGCCATCGTTATCGGGCTGGACGTGGTCGCATTTCAAGGCCCCACGCTGGAAATGCTGGGAGTTACCACCGAGCGGTGGCCTTATTTTGATCACGACCGGCAGGTGGCGTTTTCCGCGGTCCTCAACGGGTTGTTATTTCTGGCGCTCATGCTGGTCGGCGAGCGCTCCACCAGTCTCGATCTGCGCCGCGCCAGCAAGTGGCTGGAAATGCTCGCCATTCTCCACACCATTAGCGCGCTGTTTGCCAACGCCATGCAGCATAAAGAGAATCCGCTGGTGCGCGTGGATGTTTGGGTTTATCTGGCCGCGGCTTTGTTCTTCACGGTGCTCGCGCCCTTTCGTTCGCGCTGGCGGATGCTCGTGGGCGGACTGGTGGGTTGCGGACTGGGCAGCTACCTGCTCGTATATCTGAACTTGGTGGCGCGCAAGCCTTTCATCATAGGACTGGGTCTTCTGGGCCTGGCGGTGGCGCTGGGCGCGTTCGTTTACGTGAAACACGGAACGCGGGCCGGTCGGTGGTTTGGAAAACAACCCGAGCGAAACAGCAATAACCCGTGAGCCAGACGGTTCGTCCTCGTCCTCCTCGGACGCATCCTGACACTGGCCCCCGAATGGTGGCGTTCGTCGCGCTGTGACGAACCCGCCCGCGAGAGCGGGCGGAGAGCACGTCGGGTGACTCACCTGTGGGATTGCCTCCGAACCCGATTGCGCCGCTGTACGCGGCACTGGTTGTCGCAGCGCGACGACCCTACCTCAGGGGTAATCCGCGGGGATTAATTCATTTCCCGAAACAACCACGCCCGCGCGTAGGCCCAATCGCGCTTCACGGTTGGTTCGGAAACCCCCAATACCCGGGCGGCTTGCTCGTTGGTCAGCCCGACGAAGAAGCGCAATTTCACCAGCTCAGCTTTCCGCGCGTCGTGAATGGCGAATTGCTCCAGCGCGCCGCTCAAGGCCAGCAATTGGTCGTCGCCCAGGTTGGCGGCCAGTTCGAGCCCATCCAAATTCACCCGCACCGCCTCGCCGCCGTGTCGGAGGGTTTGCTTGCGTCGCGCATTATCAATGAGGATGCGCCGCATGGCCTCCGCGGCGGCGGCGAAGAAATGCGCGCGATTATCCCAGGCGGGTTGGTCGTCACCGCCCAGTCTAAGCCACGCCTCGTGCACCAGCGCCGTGGCTTGCAAGGTTTGACCGGGATTTTCGCGCGCCATTTTCTGTGCGGCGAGCTTGCGCAACTCTTCATAAACGAGGGGCAGGAGTTCATTCGCTGCATGCGGATCGCCCTGGTCAATGCGCTGGAGGATTACGGTGAGTTCGCTCACGCAGCCATGATTACCGGATTCCGCCGCCCGAAAGAAGCGAAGAACGTTTGAGCGACGGCATCGGGCGGCGCATAGAGCCCAGAAGCATGGCGGCGGTTGGCGGAAACTGATTGGACACACGCATTGGGTTACTGAAAACCCGGAAAACACTGCAAAACATAGTAGAGCAAAGTCCCGACAACTTCGGCGGCCTCTGCAAACTCCGGATTGACGTCGCGATGCATCTCTTCCGCCGCCTGTAACTGCTGCTGTTGGGACGGCGCGAGGCTCTGACATCCGGCGACCCCAAAGAGTGTAACGCCCAAGACTAACGAACCGCACCAGCTCCGAAGCCGGTTGCCACGCATTACCGGCTCCTCACTCAGGGCAGTTTTCCGGAGCGACGAAGTTGCGTTACGCATAGGCTGCTGCCTTGTTGGCGCCGGGCAGATTCCGGCCCCACGATTTTCCGCATCGCCCGCCTCAGAAACGGCCGGTCATCGTGAAACTGATGCAGTGGATGCAAACCCTATCCACTCCGAGATTGAAGTTGGCCCCATTCCACCATTCCACATTCCAATTCTGGCTGGGCGTGGCAAGAAATCGGTAGCTCACACCGGCACTCCAATTGGGGCTGAACTCATAGCGGAGCCCCGCGAAGGCTTGCGCGGCTGGGACGAAATCGTCGCCCCAACCGTCGGAATCGCTGTAGTAATAGTAGTAGTAGTTCCCGAAGCTGACCGTGCTGTAGACTCCGCCACCGCCAATGCCGGCGAAGGGCACAAACCGACCCAGCGGGTAGGAGAATTCGGCGTTGACCATCATCGTCAGTTGCGAGAGCGTCGAATCGGGATAGGACCAGTTGCCGACGGACTCGATCCCGTTGTAGGTAAAGCCCAGTTCCCCTTCGAGCAGGAGCCAAGGCGTTATCCGGTAGCCGGCGCCGAAGTCGAACGCCATGCCGGCGGACAGTTCCATTTTATCCCCTCCCGTCACTGGGCCGCCAGTTCCCGAAAGCGTCGGATTCTCCGGGATGGTGCCGCCGATATCGAAGCGGAAGCGCCAGCGCTCGGCCAACGAACTTTCCTGCCCCACCGCCGAGAGGGTCAGCCAGCCGGTCGAAACCAGAACCAACAGTTTGTATTTATTCATAGGGATTCCTTGCGTGCTTTGTTCACCACGAGTCTGGCAATTCTTTTTGCCAACGCCAGTGTTGGGTTGATTATTTTTTCTCGCGTCCGTTGTTTTGGATGAATTCCCCGATCTGACTGACGGAATAGGAAATCATTCCCATGCGCAACGATTCATTCGACTTGAAAGTTGTGTTCTCATTCATTTCCAAGCCGTGGTAAGCCTTGCCCCCCTGCAGTTCGGCGAGGAGTTTCCCCGTCGGATCCTTGAACCGGGCGGTGTATTTCAATGCGGCGCGGCCGGCGCCGAAACCAATCACCATGCGCAAGGCGCGGTCGCCGGGATCGAACTGGCTTACCGTCACGTTCACGACCAACTCGGGATCGGCCTCTACCAGAGTGTAGCCGAATGATTGCAGCCGGCCTTTCAACAGACCTTCAAACATGGGCAGTCCTTCCTTCGCGTAGGCCGTTTTGGCTGAGTCGGTGACGATCAACCGCACTTTGTGGAACTGATGAAAGTCCACGCCAGCGGAAGCGGGAGTGGTTATTGTGGGTGACACACAACCGGCCAAGGCAACGCCGGCGACCGCCATCAGGATAAATTTTATCTTTCTCATAACTGGTTTCCTCTCGTTGGTTTTGTTCACTTGCAATGGTTCTTCGACGCATGACGGAAATGGTGGCGTGCGATTCACGCGCGCCACTTTGCCGGGCGTCGAGTTCAATTCCCGCTCAATGGCACGACGAGATTGTTGTCGCCCGGCGACGATCTGGTTCAACTGGGGATTGAATGCGTTCATCCGATTCGCGAGTTGGCTCGGCGGCGAAGTTCAGCGGCGCATCACGGCCCGCAGCGCTTGCACCGTCTCTTCATCCACACCCGTGAGGGCCGAGGCGGGGTGACCCACGCCGGGCAATACCAGCGGGTCAGTCGCCGCCACCTTGACGAGATTCGCCGGTCGAATGCCGGCGGCAAAGTGCGTGTTCAACGCGTGAATAAACTCATTGGCCGTGGCCGCCGCGCCGGTGTTCGTCGGATGAAAGCCATCGAGCGAAAAAATTCCGCCGAGAAAGTCCGTCGTGAGCCGCTGGCCCTTGACCACGAGGCCGCGCTCCTTCAACGAATTCAAAAACGCATGGGTATCCACGAGCGCCGCCCCATGGGCCTTGGCTTCGGCGGCGATCACCGCGTTGAACTTTGCAGTGGCAGTCCGAATGGTGGTCACTTCGCTCGCGGTGAGCACGACGCTGTCGGGAAGCGGCCCGGTTATTGCGCCGCTGAGAATTCCCTGGATCAACGGCCACGCGCCCGGCGTCACGTAATCGTCCGCCGTAATGCCCAACGCCGGGCCGATGGCGGCCAGCGGCGCGCCCACGAGGGTCGCGACGTCCGCCGCCAGGGTCAGATAAGGAATGACCGCCACATCCGGGATGTTGCCGACGACGATGGCAGCACCCGTGTCGGCAAGCCGGCGCATGAGTTCCGCGTAGGCGGCGGTGAACGTTGCTTCCGGTGTGATCAATGACGCATCCGCCTCGAGCGCCGCACCCAAGGTGTCGTTGGCCCCGACCCAGACGACCATTGTGGTGGGGTGCAGGGCTTCGGCCCATTCGACCTGGCTCTTGGCAACCCCGCCCAGCAAACCGGGAAAGCCGAGAATCAAATCCGTGAGACTGTCGAATGGGAGATTCGGTCGCAGCGTGAGCGCGTCGGACGCGGAATGGCCAGGCACGGCGAGATTCAGCGGTTGCGTGAGCGGATCAATTCGTCCGCTCGAGGTTCCCGGCAGCGGAACGATCAATGGTGGCGGGCCGGGATCGAGCAAGGTGAGCGCGTTGGGAATCCCCGGCTCGGCAATCAACGGCAACGGCACCTCCGCTCCCGCCTGCCGTGCGATCACGGCCCCGACGCCGTGAATTTGCTGGGAGCCGCGCAAGGAACGGTTCTGGTAACCCGCGGTGAGCGAGTCGCCCACGAACACCAGCCGGGTGAGGTCGGCCGGACTGGCCAGCAACCCGGACGCGGACGCGAGCAGCAGGGCGGTGAATACGGAGTTCAGCCGGTGAATCGAGTGGCGCCCTTGGAATATGTGGGATTGGATTTTCATAGGATTTATGGATTTGTTGTTGGTTTGTTGTTTTGTTGTTTTGTTCAAGTGGCCACGCGGCCCTTCACTGCATAAGCGAGATCCGGCGGTGGGAAGTATCATCGGGTAGCGAAATTTCCCTGGGGGCTGGGATCGCGTTGCTTTCATGCCAGCGAGGGTGACAGCTCAGCCGGCGCAGGTGTTAATTGATAAATCCCGGGCCGTCATCGAATTTTCCGATGGCCAACAAGAGCTGAGAAGGAAGCCGAACCGGGAACTTGCGGCTGCGGCTGCGACTAACGCCAGGGTAAGGCGGCCAGAACTATCCAATCTTCGCCCGCAAACTTTCGATGCTTTTCTGAGCGTCATGGCTCGCCGCGGTGCCAGCGAAGCTCGCCACCACCGTTTCGTATTCTGCCAGCGCCTCGTTCACGCGCCCGCGCGTCTCCAATTTGGTGGCCGCGTCCAAGAGCGCCGCCGCCCGGTCTTCGCGCGGAATCTCGCGCTCGACTTTGGGGAAGGGCCACACATTCTCACCAAAGAAAAAAACGAAAATCCAATAGGCACCGGCGGGAAGAATAAAGAGGGTCACCGCCAGCCCGGCCACTGCCAGCGGCCCCTCGCCGTGCTCAAAAAACATTCCCACCAGGCCGGCAATCGCGCCATACACCAGCATCATCAACAGGACCAGCCAGCCGCGCCGCCAGGCGCACCAGAACCCTGTGCGGCCTCGCTCAGGACGGTGGTCGTCAGCCGGCTCCGGCCCTGGCTCGACCTTGGTGCATTGCCAGCAGGAATCGAATTGATCATCAATCGGCTCACCGCATGTCGGACATTTCCACATTGCTTTTGAGATGTTCGGTGCTTGTCATGTGCGCTAAACCGGAACCATTCAATGCAACCACGAATGGACACCAAGGCACACGAATGAAGACAGGTCGGAAATCGCTTTCGGCTCGCGCCGATTGCACTCACCAAACGGTGCCGGTTCGCCGAAACTGAAAATTCGTTGCTTCCGTTTTTAGATTCGTGTCAATTCGTGTTCATTCGTGGTTTCCGACTGCATCGTTCCGGCTAAAGGTTTGTCACCTCGATCCGGTAAAGCGATGTTTTATCCGTAGCTAAGAACTCCAACACCCCATCAGTCCGAAATACCGGACCGGCCGCTACCATGTCGTATTCCGCGCGCTCCTGACCATTAACCACAATCACCAGCTTGTCGCCCTTCTTAGCCATGAACGCGGTATGCCTTCCGTCGGGACTGAATCCATAGTATCCAAGCATATCGTAATCGGCTCCTTTCTTCCCATCCACCACGAGGAAGAATTGATTCCCCCGGCGGCCCCCGTAGGCGAGGCGCTTGGAATCGTCGCTGAACACCATTCCGCCCGCCAGAAAATCCATTTCGACGTCTTCCGGTTTGTCGTCGAGGAAAACTTTTTTCATTTTTCCGAAGTGTGCCAGATAAGCGATTCGGCGGCTGTCCGGACTGAACAGGATGGAAGTTGCGGATCCCAAACCGTAACCGGTTTGCATTGAAGCTTGGTTCAGAGTGACGCCGGGCGGCAGGGAGCCGCCGATACCGTCATGAACCGGCCCCGCTTTGCCATCCACCACAAAATAACATCGCCGGTCTGCTTTCGCCGCCGCATAAGCCAGTCTCCGGCTGTCGGGACTGAACGTCAGAGCGTGGTCAACAATGCCCTCAATCGGGACTTCCGGCTCCCCATCCACCACTAGAAACCACTGCTGCGCTCTATGACCGACATAAGCCAATCGCTTCCCATCCGGGCTGAAGGCAAAGGAAACGCCCAACGAGTCGAAGCCCTTTCCCCGTTGCCCGTCGCTGATACAGAAGCATCGGCTTTTCGTACTCCGATCACAGGCAACGTGTGAAAAGCGTCTGCCATCGGGACTTAACCGCAGCGATTGCCGGCCCACTCCGTCAAAGAACTCGCCGTGCTTTCCATTGACGACCGCTCGCGTCTTTTTCCGCAGCGAAGAATCCTCCACATAACCCACACTGCTGCCATCGGTGCTGAACACCGGAGGCTCGAGCCACGGCACCATGTCGCCATCCGTTTCGGCCTGCATAACTCCGTCAATGACCGCAACGCGTTGCCCCTCTTTCCTGACCAGATAGGCGTGGCGTTTGCCGTCCTGGCTGAAGGCAAAGGTGTCGGGAAGAAGCTGATCGAATTTTGGGCCTTCCCGTTCGTTGATGACAAAAAATGAGCCGCCAACTCCGCTCACGGCATAGGCCAGCGCACTCCCGTCGGGGCTGAATACGGGATGGGAAATATCCTCGTAGGCCTTGCCCGCCTGGCCATCCCGGCGCACGGACACTTCTTTGCCCCGCTCTCCTTCCACCTTGGCCACATGACATCCGGTGCGCGTCATTACCGCCGCGAAAGAATAGGCGAATTTGCCGGGCTGCTTCTCGCCGAGGAGAAGATCGGTGGTTGTAACCTTCGCCCCGGCCCAATCAGTCATCTCTTGCGCAAGACCC
>JANOHH010000217.1:0-1201 GCA_031406395.1 Verrucomicrobiota bacterium
CGCCAGCTTACCAACAAGCGCGGCGTGGATTTGGTCGTCGAGCACGTCGGTGGAGAGGTGTTGCCAAAATGTTTCGACTGTCTGGCGCGCGGCGGAACGATTGTGACCTGTGGCGCCACGGCGGGCCGCGAGGTGGCGCTCAACCTCTGGCCAATTTTCGTGAAGGAGCAGCGGCTCATCGGCAGCTACGGCCGCAACCGGGCGGATTTTCGAGCCACCCTCGAATGGGCCGCCGCCGGAAAACTCAAGCCCGTGATTGATTCCAGTTTCCCGCTCGACCAAACCCCCGCTGCCTTTGCCAAGCTCCGCGCGCGGGATGTGTTGGGGAAGGTTTTGATCAAACCTTGACGGAAGCGCCGAGCACCGTCTTGGCGCGAACGCAATCCCAGCAACCCGTCGCAGTGGTGCTCGGCGCAACAACTTTGCGCTTGCCAACCCGCGCTTTGCAATGCAAAGACTCGGCATGGAAACAAACTGGGCGGCTGAACATCTTCAAACCATCCGCACGTTGATGGAGCGCTCCGCGCTGTATCGCCGTGCGCTCGCACCAATCATGATCTTCGCTGGGATAGCAGGTATCGCCGGCGGTACACTCGGGTGGTTGCTGAAGGTCAATTATGCACGCTTGTTCGTCTTGTACTGGCTGGGAATAGCCGCGTTTGTTTTAGCCGGTTCCTTCCTGCTGGTGCGTCGTCAGGCGTTGAAGGATTCGGAAGCCTTTTGGTCGCCCCCAACGAAACGCATTGCGGCGGCATTGTTGCCCCCGTTTTCCATCGGCGGCTTCACAAGTATCGTGGCTTTGTGCATGTTTGGCGTTGAAACTCTAAGTGATGCCGGACTGACCGTGCTTATTCTCTCATGGATCTGGCTTTACGGGTGCGCGATCCATTCGGCCGGTTTCTTCATGCCAGGACGTTCCAGGCTTTTCGCATGGCCTTTTGTTTTGGCCGGGGGAATTCTTTTCTGCAGCCTTTCGCGCGCTGAGTGGCTCCTGAATGTTTCGCCTCACCTGCTCATGGCAACCGTTTTCGGCGGGCTGCATCTGGCCTACGGTGTTTACCTCTACTTCACCGAGCAGCGAAAGATTGCAGTGTGAATCCCGAACCCTTTCTTCAGCTCGACCGGGTCATTCACGAGAAGGGGCGGTTGGCCATCATGTCCATGCTCGCCGCCACGCCCGAGCTTTCGTTCACCGAACTGC
>JANOHH010000250.1:0-5492 GCA_031406395.1 Verrucomicrobiota bacterium
CAAAAGACTGGACGGCGGGGACGGGATTGCCGGTACGAGGACGGATGCTGTTGGCGCCTTTGCAGTAAGTATTCCTCAATTGCCAAACGCCAGCGCGATTCTGTGTCAGGCCGCCGGCTATGCTCCTTCGATTTACATGGTCGCTCGTGAACAGCCCACTACGTCACTATCTCCGATTATTTTGCAGCCTGGCAGCACGGTAGAGATCGAGGTACAGGACGAGCAACAGCAGCCCATCGAAGGGGCCATGATTGAGGCTGTCGTTGGCGGCAGGTTTACTCTCGAAAACCCCGTCTTCACCGGCAGCGACGGGGAGGCGCGCTGGACCCAAGCGCCGGCCCTCGGGATTGGATTCCGCATTCATCGGCCGGGTTTCGTTTCGACTTCCACCGCTAACACTGACAAATCGGCCCGCCTCACGGTTACTCTTAAGCGAGCCCGTGAAATTACCGGTTCGGTGACGGACGCAGCGACTGGCAAGACGATTGAGCATTTTCAAATTTGGCGGGGTCGAAGCAACGCTTCTAACGGCGAAACAAACTGGGGTTCCGCACCCGTTGCGGTTGGGCGGCACGGCAAATTTCGGATTGCGATTGATGGCCAATCGAATGCCGACATGGTGTACCGAATCAATGCTCTGGGCTATGCGCCTTCCGACACCATTCCAGCCAGCAAGCTGGAGCGAGCTGGGCCGATAAAGCTGAAGCCGCTTTGAGATGTTGCAGGAACCGTAAACATTTCCTTCCCAAAGGGGTTCTTGGTAATGACGACCAAGGGTCGCCGATGGGTTTGCGCGAGCGAAACTAATGGCGTTGGAGCAGTCATTTAATAGTTTTGGCGGGAGCTGTTCGCCAGCGTAACTGCTCCCTCCTTGGAAACGACCAGCTTGGCTTCGTGGGGCCGGCTGCCACGCGAGTGGGGCAGCCCGAAGGAAGGCTGATCGTAAGTAGTCATCATCGAGAGCTGCGTGACCCGTGGCCACGTCAACTCCGCAAGGAACTCGAACCACCCCGAACCGATCAAGCTCGTCAAATTAGCGCGGCAAAGCTGGAATACCATGTTCATGAACTTATCTTGAACTCCGAAATGGGAATTTACGAAATCGTGGTAGGGTTAGCGATCAGCGGCGAACGGAATTGTACCGGGAGGCACGGATCCAAAAAGTCGTTCTGCGCCTGATACAGCAAATTATAACCCTACCCTCTGCTTAGTTCGGATTCATCGTTGTTGCCGATGCTTTGCCCCCCCCGCGCGGCGAAGTAGCTCCAGCATTGACCCGTTCAAAATTTATCCCATAATTCAAAAACAATTGAACTCTGAGACTCATCAGAATCAGGATCGCCAGGCGCACCAACAGTCGCTGTCGCTCATTAACCCGAAATCACCATTATGAATCCCCAACCCTTTCAGATTAATCGTCGTCGCTTTCTCAAGACCACCGCCGCCCTCAGTGCCGCCACGGGTGTGCCGGGCTGGTTCTTGGAACAGGATCTCGCCCACGCCGCCACCCCAAAACCGCTCAGCGCGAATGACAAACCCGGCGTCGCCCTCGTCGGCTGCGGCGGGCAGGGCCGCGGGGACTGCAACGGCGCCCGCCGGTTTGGCGAAGTCATTGCCGTCTGCGACGTGGACAAGAAGCAAGCCGGGGCGGCGGCGAAACAATTCACGTCCGGGGAGAAAGTGCCCGTGATCTATCACGACTTTCGCAAGCTCATGGAGCGCGACGATGTTCACATCATCATCACCGGCACGCCCGATCACTGGCATACGATGGTGAACCTGCTTGCGGTCAAGACCGGCAAGGATGTTTATTCGGAAAAACCGCTCACGCTCTGCATTGACGAAGGCAAACGCCTTGTGAAGGCCGTGCGCGAGAACCAGCGGATTCTCCAGGTGGGGAGCCAGCAGCGCAGTGATCGCAATTTCCGGCTCGCCTGCGAACTGGTCCGCAACGGCCGCATCGGCAAGCTTCAGCATATCATCGTCGGCCTCCCCACCGGGCCCAACGATGGCCCGTTTCAGCCCATCCCGATTCCCGAAAACCTGAACTGGGATTTCTATCTCGGCCAGGCGCCCAAGATGGATTACGTCGGCGAAGTAGAACTCAAGAAAGGTGCGGATGGCGTCGAAACCAAGAACTACAAAGCGCGCTGCGCCCACTGGGATTTTCGCTGGTGGGATTGCTTCTCTGGCGGTCAGATGACCGACTGGGGCGCGCACCATGACGACATCGCCCAGTGGGGCAACGGCACCGAGCGCAGCGGCCCCGTGGAGATTGACGGCAAATCGCTGTCGGCGATGAAACCGGGCGGCTTCACCGCTGCGGCCACCTACCGCATTGACATGAAGTACGCCAACGGCGTGACGATGACGATTGTGGATGGCAGCACCGGGACCGAGCGCAATGTGGTGGGTAGCGCCAAGGAAACGCCCAATGGCATCCAGTTCCTCGGCTCGGACGGGTGGATCTTTGTGACGCGCGGCGCCATCAAGGCCAGCAAACCGGAACTTTTGGAGACACCACTGCCGGAAGATCGCGCGGTCAAGCTTTACGTGAGTGGCGACCACATGGGCAATTTCTTCGAATGCGTGCGCAGCCGAAAGGACCCGATCTGCGACGTGGAAATCGGCCATCGCTCCATCTCCGTGGCGCATCTGGGGGCGATCTCCATCCGCATGAACCAGGCGCTCAAGTGGAATCCGGACCAGGAGGTATTTGCCGGTGCGAATGCCGCCGAAGCGAACAAATGGCTCGCCCGGGAACAACGCAAGCCCTACGACTACAGTTTCATTGCCTGAGCCGTACGCATTCAGATGGACAGGCGTCGCGCCTGTCTCTGACATGGGCAGCAAGCGGTTCTTCCGACCGGCGGTTGTACGCAGTCAACGCTCACCGCCTCGCGAGCAACGGAGTCAAGGGGGTGACAGGCGCGACGCCTGTCATACGCTGCTGCCGCCGCAAGGATTGACTCTGACTTTCTCCGTGCGCGGGCCCGGAAAATCGAGAAAATTGAACCTCGCCACCTCGGCGGCTACGACGAGCCCGCTATATTTGTTACCAAGGACGAGGATTTTACCACGCAGTTGGGCCACCTGCTGCGGTAAGTGTTTTCACCGGTGATAATTCGATTGCTGTCGACCCGAGAGCGTAAAATTGTAGCGGTGCGAGTTGGTGGTGATGGTAGGGCGCATCACTCCGGTGCGCGCCGTCGCCGGACTTTCCAAACATTCTTGAACGATTCCGGGAAAGTCTAACGATCTCTGATTGTCATGGCGTCACGTTCCGAGACTTCTCCAGGCCGGGAGGAGCTGTTGCCCAGCGGCCGAAGTCTGCTCGACCGGCTCCGCGATTGGGATGATCAGGCCAGTTGGCGCGATTTTGTCGACACCTGCTGGAGGTTCGTCTACCGCGTCGCTCTCAAGTGCGGCCTGAGCGACCCGGAGGCCGAGGACGTTGCGCAGGAAATCATCCTGCCCGTGGCCATAAACATGCCGGAGCGTGTTTGCGACCCGACGCGTTGCTCCTTCAAGCGCCGGCTCCTGCATGTGACCCGGCTCCGGAGCATTGATCCATTTCGCCGCCGCCAACCGGTCGGTCGCCCATCGCCAGCCGGGGATCGCGGCAGAGCTTGCCCCTGACAGCCAACACGCCCCTGACAGCGCAAACTGCGACGGCGAAATGTTCGAGGGCGCATTGCACAATGAGTCAGAGGGGCGGCGGATTCATAAACCCAGGCCGCGCTTCACCGTGCCGAACGCTTCAATCGCGAACTCCAGATCGGCGCGCGAATGGGCGGCGGAAATCTGCGTCCGGATGCGCGCCTTGTCCTTCGGTACGACGGGAAAGGAGAAACCAATCACATAGACGCCTTGAGCCAGCATCGCATCCGCGAACCGTGTCGCGAGTGCGGCGTTCCCGAGCATCACGGGGCAAATCGGGTGCGTCCCAGGTAGAATGGTGAAACCCAATTTCGCCATGCCGCCACGGAAAAACTTCGTGTTCGTTTCCAGCGTGTCGCGCAAAGCGGTGGATTCAGTCAGCAGCTCTAAAACCCTTAGCGTTGCGCCCGTAATGCTGGGCGCCAGGGTGTTGGAAAACAGATAGGGTCGCGAGCGCTGGCGAAGCAGTTCGATGATTTCCTTTCGCCCGCTGGTGTAACCGCCGCTGGCGCCGCCCAGCGCCTTGCCGAGCGTGCCGGTCGTGATGTCCACGCGACCCAGCACGCCGCAATGCTCAGGCGTGCCGCGGCCCGTCTGGCCCATGAACCCGACCGCGTGCGAATCATCCACCATCACGAGCGCGTTGTATTTATCCGCGAGATCGCAGATCGCCTTCAAGTTGGCGATATAGCCGTCCATGGAGAACACGCCGTCGGTCGCGATCATTTTGAAGCGCGCCTTGTTCGCGTCGGCCTCCTGCAACTTCGCCTCGAGGTCGGCCATGTTGTTGTTGAGATAGCGGAGGCGCTGCGCTTTGCAGAGGCGCACGCCGTCAATGATGCTGGCGTGATTCAGCTCGTCGCTGATGATCGCGTCTTCCGCACCAAGCAACGTTTCGAACAAGCCGCCATTGGCATCGAAGCACGAGGAATAAAGAATCGTATCTTCCGTGCCGAGGAACTCGCTGAGCTTTTGTTCCAGTTGCTTGTGGACGCCTTGAGTGCCGCAAATGAAACGGACGCTGGCGCAACCGTAGCCCCACTGATCGAGCGCCGCCTTGGCAGCTGCGGCAACCGCGGGGTGCTGGGCCAGGCCGAGATAATTATTCGCGCACAGGTTGAGCACGGGCTTGCCGTCGGCAACGCGGATCATGGTACCCTGCGGCGTGGCGATGACGCGTTCGCTCTTGTAAGTGCCCGCCGCGCGCACGGCGGAAAGTTGAGCGGTGATATGTTGGGAGAATGAAGTGTTCATGGGTTTTGCGAAGTTGCCTTGCCATCCAGCGCGCTGATGGGAAAAAGGTCCGACTTGACGTGCTGTTGTTTCATGATCGCGCTGAGTTTGGACACGATTTCAGGGTGTTGCCCGGCCAAATCGCGAGTTTCGCCGGGATCGGTGGCGAGGTCGTAGAGTTCGACGGCGGTTGGTTCTACGGTGGCGACTGATTTGTTTGGATTCAGTTTGGTGCGGATGGCCTTCCAATCGCCGACCCGGACGCATTGCTGGCCGCCGTAGCCGGGCGACTCGCGATAGAGGAAGGGGCGCGGCGGCTGCTTTTCCCCGCGCAACGTGGGCGCGAAGCTGATGCCATCAATGCCTGCGGGCGTGTGTTCCGGGTCGCCAATCAAATCGAGCAACGTGGGCAGCCAGTCCTCAAAGCCGGTGACGCGGTCACTCACCGAGCCGGGAGTAATCTTGCCCGGCCAACGAACGAGGCACGGCACGCGGAAGCCGCCTTCGTAGAATGATCCTTTTCGCCCGCGAAAACCGGCGTCGCTGTTGAAGAAATCGGCGTCCGTGCCGCCGAGTTGATCGAAGAGCGGGCCGTTGTC
>JANOHH010000252.1:0-8691 GCA_031406395.1 Verrucomicrobiota bacterium
CAATCCAGCGACGGATCAGATCGATCTGGGTGGCTGAAAGGTGACGGTTCGATTCGGGCGGCGGCATGACGTCGTCGGGGTTGTCGGTCGTCAGCCGGCGGATCACTTCGCTCTGCTGGCTGTCCTTGGGCACGATGGCGACCGCACCGCTCTTGCCCTTGTCAAAAGCGCCTGCCTGCGTGTCGAGGCGAAGCCGCGACTTGCGAGCCTGCTCATCCGGGCCATGACACTTGAAACAATTGTCCGAAAGAATGGGCAGGATATCCCGCGAGAAATTGACCGGGTCCGCCGCCCACAGCGGATGCGCGGTGATTATCGTGACCCACAGGATCGCATGCACCAACACAGGGATCGAAAGGATGCGTCCGGTCTTCACGCGAGGATTGCCCTCACAATCTGGCCGTGCACATCCGTCAACCGATAGTCGCGGCCACCAAAACGATAAGTCAACTGCTCGTGGTCGAGTCCGAGCAAGTGCAGCATCGTGGCGTGGAGGTCGTGGATCTCCACCTTGTTTTCCACGGCCTTGTAGCCGTAGTCATCGGTCGCACCGTAGGTCATTCCCCCTTTGACCCCGCCGCCGGCAAGCCAGAGGCTGAAGCCAAAGGGATTGTGATCGCGTCCGTCGCGGCCTTGGGCGAAAGGCGTGCGGCCGAATTCGCCCGAAAAGACAACGAGGGTTTCGTCCAGTAACCCGCGCGCTTTGAGGTCTTGAAGGAGGCCGGCGATGGGCTGGTCCACCGCCCGTGCGTTGAGCGAGTGATTGTTCTTCAAGTCGCCATGCGCGTCCCAACGCGCGTTGCCATGCGCCCGCGGGCAGGTCAGTTCAATAAAGCGAACCCCGCGCTCGATCAGGCGACGGGCCACCAGACACTGCCGGCCGTAGGACCGGGTATGCTCGAACGACGACTCCAAGCCGTAGATGCGTTTGGTCACGTCCGATTCACCGGCAATATCGGTCGCCTCGGGCACCGCCATCTGCATCCGATAGGCCAGTTCGTAATTGGCGATGGCGGCTTCCAGCGCATCATGCCGGCCCAGGTCTGCGAGCGCGGTGGCATCCAGGGCGCGCAGGGTGGCGAGTTTATTCTGCTGCAACTCGGCGCGCGACTCGAGCGGTTGGACGTTCGCCAGTGCAGGAAGCTGGTTGCGCAGCATTGAGGCTTGGTAGGTCGCCGGCAGAAAACCGGCGGCAAAGCAATCCACACCGCCGGAGGGAATCAGCCCGCCATCCAACACGACATAGCCCGGCAGATCGCGGTTCTCCGAACCCAGTCCATACGTGGCCCACGCGCCCATGCTCGGCCGGCCGGCCATGCCGCTGCCGCAATGGAGAAAATAGTTGGCGGCGTTGTGCTCGGAGAAGTTGGAGACCATGGATCGGATGACACACAGCTCATCCGCGCAACCGCCGATGTGGGGAAAAAGATCGCTCACTTCCAGGCCGCTCTGCCCATAGTGCTTGAAGTCCCAGAGATTCCCGAGTGACGCGCCGTTGTCCTCGAACTGGGTCGGCTCGGTTTTCAGGCCAAACGGTCGTCCATCTTCCTGCTTCAATCGGGGTTTGGGATCAAAACTATCCACCTGCGACACCCCGCCATCCATATAGAGAAAGATCACGTTGCGGGCTTTGGGCACGTGATGGGGTGGCAGGGACAGGCCCGGTCGGGGACCCGCACGAGCGCCGTACGTCGTGTCCGCCAGCAGGGCCGACAAGGCGATGGCGCCGAAACCCAGCGCGCTTTCACGCAGCATCTGACGCCGGGTCATGACTCTTCGGGCGAGAAACATTCGGGGGTTCAGTTTAAGGGATGTAGACAAACTCTTTCAACATAAAGACAAGATGGCACGCATCGGTCCACAGTGCTTGGTTCTGGCCGATTTCGTCTGGATCCACCCCGTGGTTCGCTGCCTGCGTTTTTAGAAACGCGATCACCTGATCCAGCTCGGCGGGTTTGGGCAGACGCGCCAAGGCGCGGAGAAACATGCGCTCAATCCGTTCCCGGAGGGAAAGGTCGCTCTGGCGGACAATTTCTTTAGCCCATATTTCCGCTTGCTGTTTCACGAAGGGATCGTTCATCAACACCAACGCCTGGCCGGGAACATTAGAGCTGTTGCGCTGGCCCACCGTGGTATCTGGCAGCGGCAGATCGAAGGTCAGCATCATGGAGGAAAGAAAGTTGCGTCGCGTTTCCAGATAAACCGAGCGGCGCCGGTCCCCGTCCATCGAGCCGTTCGCGTTTTTCACCCACATGCGATCCCCCATAAAGGGCGTGAAGTAAGTGGGTACGGAGGGGCCGAACTGAGTCCGGTTCAGCTGGCCGGCGACGGCCAGCAGGTTGTCCCGAATTGCCTCCCCCTCCAACCGCCGGAGGCGCATGCGGTGCAGCCATTCGTTATCCGGATCCTGGGTCTCGGCGACCGGATCGTCGGGTGAACTGGACATTTGATAGGTGCGGGTCAGGCAGAGGGAACGGATCAACTGTTTGATCGAGCCGCCGCTCTCCCGGAAGGTCAACGCCAGGTCGTCGAGAAGTTCGGGATGCGTGGGCGTCTGACCCATTTTTCCAAAGTTGTCCACTGTCGCCACCAGCCCGCGGCCGAAGAGATGCGCCCAGACCCGATTGACGATCACGCGATAAAGAAAAGGATTGTTCTCCGCAAGCATGGCTTCGGCGAGTTCCACGCGGCCGCTGCCGTTCGTGATGGCGAGCGGAGTTGGTCCCGCAACGGCTTCCAGAAATCGCCGATCCACTGGTGCGCCGCGGGTCTTGGGATCGCCGCGGAGGAAAATCCGCGCTTCTTCCACGCTCCCATCGGTCATGGCCAGCACCCGCATGGGATTCGGCAGACCATTCGCGGACTTCTCCAAACGCTCCGCGATCGCAGTGATCACCCGGCTGGCATCGCCCCAATCCAAAAGGCCTTTTTGCGCCAACCAGGAAAGCAACGCGAGCGAGTTGGTGTCGGGCGCTTTTTTGAGCCAGTAGTCCAGGGCCCGTTGGGTGGCCGCTTCGATCCGGTGGGCTTGTACCATGAGCGATTCCTCCGCGGGCGCAGCCACGAGCAACGGCGGCTCCGACGGCGGCTGCGGGCTGTTGGAAAAAACGATCCGGTCGAGGGCCACGTAGCCATTACCGCCATCAATGAATTCAAAGTAGGCCGGGCGTCCAATGTGCCGGTGGAGGTCCGAAGTGATGGAGTGCCACGCGAACTGGCCATCCGTGTTCACGTCGAACATCGTTTTCTCGAAGAGCAGGGGATTGAATTCCCGCAGACCGTAGCGCGAGATGATCAATCGGACCTGCCCGCCATTGCCCGCCAGGCGGACGTGAATATTGGTGTGCGTCAGGGTGAACGTGGGCGATCGCAACGTTCCCTGCAAACCGGCGGCGAACCATCCGCTGTGTGCCACCTCGGCGGGAAGAAACTCGATCTCCTTGCCCGCCACCCGCCAGTTCTCGCCCGGATTCGCTTCAAAGCTGAAGGCTTGTCCGCTGGGAAACCACGCTTTGAAGTCGGCGAAGGGAAAGGGCTCATAAGCCGCGGGCGCGACCGGCGCAATGGCTGGTTTCGCATCCGCCGCCGGTGCCGTTGGGGTGGGGGTTGCTGGGAGGCCTGCGTCGCTTTTTATCTCCTGGTGACGCGCCACCGCCGCCAGCCAAGGCTGGAGCGGATGAGATGATTTCTGCGTCGCAGGCGAAAGCAACTCTGTCACCCAGCGTTCCAGGAGTGGGGCGCTCAATCCCTGCTCCGCTGCCACCACGGCGACGGGCCGCGCGAGGCGAATGTTGTTGGTCGAATCGGTGAAGACGATGTGATCGACATTGATGTGACCCCAGGTGGTGTCGTCGTCATCGATAATTTCGAGCGAAGCTTCCTTTCCCGCGAACTCGCGCACGTCCCAGACGCCGGGTTCGAGCCGCTCGCGGTTTTGCCCGGAAGCTTCGCGCACCTCCTGGTCCCCGATGCGCAGGACAAATCTCGCCTTGCGGGACGGGATGCCGCCGCCCAGGAGGAATCGGATATACGGCCGCTCAAGGTGAAACGATTGTGACCGCAGAGCCCCTTTGGGCGCATCCCCTTTTGTGAAACTGTTGGCCAGACGCTTGCCTTGGAATCCTTCCACAGCTTGCTGGTTTGGGTGTTTGCCGGCGGCGGGCTCGGTGCCAAACGCCTCCCCTTCGACCTTCCACCGACCATAGGTGCCGTCTTCAAAATCCTCGAAGACAACGTCCGGACGATTGTTAGTTTCCCGGTCAGTTGATTTGGCCGGACCGTGAAGGACTTCGTTTGCCGTCAGGAGGTAGGGCGCGACCTTCGGACCACCCGCGGCGCGCGCCTCTTTCAAGGCCGCCCGAAGAACCTTGGTTTCTTCCGAATGGAGTTGCCGCAGCTTGTCCGCCTGCTTTTCCAACCTACCGTCCGGATCCAGATACGCGATGTCCTGCCGTGAACTGCGCAGAAACGCCGTCAGACTGTAGTAATCCTTCGTGGAGATGGGATCGAACTTGTGATCGTGGCACCGCGCACAGGCCACCGTCAGTCCGAGAAACGTCTTGGAGAAAACATCGACCTGATTGTCAATGCGGTCCGCTTCATCCTGGAACGGATCCACCGGGGCATGGGTGGCCTGATGGAGGTACCACCAAGTCGTCCCGATCACTGATTCGTTGAAGCCCGCCGTGGGGTGACGGCGGGGATTCGGGAGCCGATCGCCCGCGACATGTTCCTTGACGAACTGGCCGTAGGGCACATCGGCATTGAACGCGCGGATCAAGTAATCGCGATACTGCCAGGCGTAAGGAATGTTGAAGTCCTGCTCGTGGCCGTAGGTCTCGGCGAAGCGGATCAAGTCCATCCAATGCCGGGCCCAACGCTCACCAAAATGAGGGGAGGCCAGCAGTCGATCCACGGCCCGGGTCCGGGCGTCCGGGGACTTGTCTTCCAGGAACGATTGAAGTTCCTCCGGGTTCGGCGGTAACCCGGTGATCGCGAAGTGGACGCGCCGCAGCCAGACATTCGGGCTGGCTGGTGGCGCGGGCCGGATGCCCTTCGCCTCCAGTTTTGCGAGAATGAAACGATCCACCGGGTGCTCCGACCAGGCGGTATTGGTCACCGTGGGGACGGGCGGTTTTTTCAACGGCTGGAAACTCCACCATTCCCGGCGTGCTTGGAAAACGCCTTCCCACCCCGTGCCCGCGACGGCATCGGCGGCTGGCGGATGGTCGCGCGGATCCGGTGCGCCCTGGTTCACCCATTTTACGAAATTGGCAATGACGGTGTCGGCCAGCTTCGGCCGATCCTTTGGCATCTTGGAGTCCTGATGCTCGTGGGTGATGGCCTGGATGAGCAGGCTCTGCTTTGCGTCGCCCGCGATGAGCGCCGGACCGGAGTCCCCACCCTTTAGCAGCCCATAACGGAAATCCACGCGCAGCCCGCCCTTCTGTTTTTTCGCGCCGTGACACTCGTAGCAATCGTTCGCGAGAAACGGCCGAATGTGTTGCTCGAAAAACTCGATCTGCCCGGGCGTGAGTTGGTGGGGGGCATCCGCCGCGAAGCCGTGGCTCGCCAACCCGGCGACAATCACAAGCACCCATCCCAGGCCATGCAGGCGAGGTTGCCCGCAGATTTGAGACGATGCGGTCAAGAGCCGGAGTTCCGCTACTGCCGCCGGAAACGACTCTAGGCGGTCGCAGGACGCGCCCGTGGGACCGGCTGGCTGCCGGTTGGATGGCATGACAAGTTGAACGGTGTCGCCATACAACGTCAACTCCGAGACCATCATGAAAATATTTCTCACCCAATCCATCGTGACAACGGCGAACGTAACTCTCACCCCACACACGCGACAAGCGCACAGTGAGCGCGCAGTGAGTCCATGCGGGCGGAGGTTTGTGCCAACCTTTAAGGTTTTGGCGACCTCAAAGCCCCGCTGGGTTGCGCGAAGCGGAGAACCGGGCGGGTTGGTTCCACCGGACGTGGACCCTCGCCGGGCCTCGCGGTTTACACCCTTGAAGTTTCGGCAATTGGGGTCATCATCCAAGTGATGTCCCGTCCCCACATGACTCGGCGCCCGCCACCGGCGGCCTGCGCACCACCTCATCCGCCCGGCCCGCAGCCAGGCTATGACGAGTTGCTCCACTTCTTCAACGAGTCGCCTGACTTGCTGTGCATTGCGGGCTTCGATGGGAAGTTCAAGCGGCTGAACCCCGCCTGGCCGCGCGTGCTGGGCTGGACGCGGGAGGAACTCGAAGCCCGTCCCTTTCTGGACTTTGTGCATCCCGACGACCGCCCGGCCACGCTGGTGGAAATGGAAAAGCTGGCTGGCGGCGCCATCACGATCTCCTTTGAAAATCGCTACCACTGCCAGGACGGCGCCTGGAAGTGGCTGCAATGGACCGCCAGCCCGCTGCCGAGCCGGCAGGAGATCTATGCCATCGCCCGCGATGTCACTTGGCAGAAACGCTTGGAGCAGGAAATCCTGCGGACCAGCGAGCGGGAACAGCAACGCATCGGGCGCGACCTGCACGACAGCCTGGGGCCGCATCTCGCCGCGATCCGATATGCCGCGACCTTCCTGGCGAATGGACTGCGCCAGCGCGACCGGCCGGAAGCAGCGCAGGCGGACAAGATTGAAGAGATGGCGGTCGGCGCCGTCGCGCTCGCCCAGAATCTGGCCCGCGGACTTTTGCCCGTGCGGATGGAAGGGGACGGGCTTTCGATCGCACTGGAGGATCTGGCCCACACCACTTCCAGCCAGACCGGCATGGCGGTCGCCTTTTGCGAAACGGGGGGACCCGCCGGTCGCAGACCCGGCGGATGGGATGCACCTTTACCGGATTGCCCAGGAGGCGTTGAACAATGCCGCGAAGCACGGCGGCGCCCGGAAAGTCACGATTTTCCTAACAAGAGCGCCGACGCCTGGCGCCTGGCGGTGGCCGACGATGGCCAGGGAATGCACCAGTCACCACAAGGCACGCAGGGCATGGGGTTGGATTCGATGCGCTACCGGGCCCGCGCGCTCGGGGGCGAGCTCAAAATTGAATCCAAGCCGGGCGAAGGCACCATCGTGTCCTGCGAAATCCCCCATCATCCTTCCCGGCCGGCGGCTTCCGCCCTATGACCAAATCCCGCGGCGCTAAAAAAAGGAAAATCCTCGTCGTGGAAGACCACCCGCTCTTTCGCGCCATGCTGGTGCAACTCATCGAGCGAACGCATCCGGATGCCGCGATCATTGATCTCACGCTAGCGGGGTCGAGCGGGCTCGAATTGATCAAGGACCTGACCACGCGGAACTTTGGACTCCCCGTGCTCGTGCTCACGATGCATCCGGAAAGGATTTACGCGGAGCGGGCCTTGCACGCGGGCGCCAAGGGTTTTATTTCGAAGGAAGCCTCGCCGGCGGAAGTCCTCACCGCCATCCGCACGTTGTTGGCTGGGCGGATCTACGTCAGCCGGCGCGTCAACGAAACGATTCTCCAACGACAAGGGCACGGGGGCAAGCCGGTGCCGGCCACCGGGGTGGACCTGCTTTCCGACCGGGAGATCGAAGTTTTCCAACTCATCGGTGGCGGCCTTACTTCACGCGAAATTGCCGGTCGGCTCCGGCTTGGACCCACCACGGTGGACAGCTACCGGGCGCAGATTAAGGAAAAGCTGGGAATCAAAAACGCCGCGGAGCTCTATCAGCGCGCGGCCCAGTGGGTGGCCGAGGGCGGCCATTAGGGCGGCTGCGCAGCAGCGCAGCCCTACTGGTATTGGTAGGGCGGACCTGCCGGTCCGCCTCGGGAAGGCTGCGCAGCAGCGCAGCCCTACCAAACATGGGTAGGGCGGACCTGCCGGTCCGCCCAAACTCACCGGTGACGCCCCCCGGCGACAGCGAACCGGGGCCTCGCCGCGCGTGATGCGCGCCGGTCAGATGGGGCTGCGCGGCAGCGCAGCCCTACCAAACATCGGTAGGGCCGACCTGCTGGTCCGCCCCATATTCCTCACCCGCCACCGAAACGAATATCATGCACGCGACCGAAATACGGCCAGTCCTCCGGGCGCTCCACCAATCCCGCACGAACCGGATTCTCCCGCACGTATTGCCATTTCTCCGCGTAACTCTCTTCGTCGCGCAGCCGATGATGAAATCCGCCCGCCTGAAACCGTCCGGCCTCGGGCAGCGCCTTGGCGAGCTGATCCTTCCAAAAGGCAATCCAGCGTTCGATGGTGAATTTCAAATCATGCGGGGCGCAGAAGAGATGCAGGTGATCCGGCATCAGGAGGTAATCACTCACCAACCACGCCGTGGCCGTGTGTTCCCAGAGGTGATGCAGCGTGCGCTGGACCGACGCCTGCGCGAGCCAACGTTCGCGGTGCTCGGTGCAGACCGTGAGGAAAACCCAGTTGGGACCGCTCAGCGTGACCTGCACACCCTTGGCCGGCGTGCGCCGACCCGGTTCGCGAAACGGGGTGTCGGACATGCGATGATTGAAGCGGGAACCTCAGGCGAACGGAAGTTGAATCTTTTGTCCGTGCCGACCGCGTGGACGAAATATGGGGCGGCGCAGCAGCGCCGCCCTACCGGATGGTGGTAGGGCGGACCTGCCGGTCCGCCCAAACATTCCGCTGACGCCGGAGGCGGAAGCGAAACGGAATTCGTCGCGCGACAACGCGCGACGTGAAGATGGGGCGGCGCGGCAG
>JANOHH010000269.1:0-2465 GCA_031406395.1 Verrucomicrobiota bacterium
CCGTTCGTGCCGGACTTCGCATAGACCTGCAACGATTTCTCTTCTTTCAACCCAACAAGAACCAACTGTTGCGGAGGAAATGCGATGCCCGCTTGCTTGAAAAAGGGTAAGAGTTGCGCGCGTGCGGCAGCGCCGTATTGATCGAGAAGCTCCGCAATCGTCGCTGCCTGCGCGCAGGTTTGATTCAAGATCGCAGTCAGCAGAAAAACAGCCCCCGCCAAGACAAACCAACTATTCATAGGTCGAAATTTAAACCGTCATCAGGGAACATCCGCGCGGTTCGGCGAGTTGTGCGCGGCCGATCAACTCAAACCCATCACCGCAGCGCACGGCCAGGTCTTCGGTCTGGATGGCCAGCACGGAATACACGTTGGCCAGATCAAACACGCGCAGCAAACCCGTTTCCCTCTCGCCCACTTCGCAACCGGTTTCGGGCGAGATGATCTGAGCGCGCGCCCAGGGCGGGAAGTGGAAAACGCTTTCCCCATTCCATGCTCCGCAGTCCGCAGTCCGCACTGCCGAATCATACGCCTGCGAACTCAACTCGTTCATGCCGTATTCGCAGACGATGTGCGACCCCGGCACACCGAGTCGCTCGGTGAGGAGGGCATGGAGTTCCGCCTTCGGAAGAACACGCGAACGGCCTTTGTAGCCGCCGGTTTCCAGCACGTGCGAGCCGGACGGCAGTTGAAACCGAGCATTTCTAACTGTCAGTTCCTCCAATAGATGCACGAACGAAAACGCCGTCCCCAACACCAACAGGGGTCGGAAATCGTCCCGGGTCAAAGCGGCTAGCGCGGCATCGAAGTCGACCGTCCACGCCCCAACGGCACCAACGCGGCCAACAAAATCACTCGCCGCCGCCCCCAAGTTGCGCCGAACAATATTGAACATATGAACCAGCGAGGAGTGCGGAGCTTGGGTTGGCGATGGGGTCAGAATCAGCAATCGGAAATCAGCAATCGGAAAGCGGACATTTTCTGCCAGCCACGACCAGAGCGATGCCTCATAAACCGCCAACGATTCCGCATTGTGAAAATGACGACTGGGTCGTTGCTCCGTCGTGCCGCTGGAATGAAAGACCTGCTTCCTCTCTGCCGGCGACAGGCTGGTCAGCTCAAGTTCCTTGAAGGCTGCCGTCGGCACCGTCGGAATTTGCGACCAGTGATTCACAGTCAACGGCGTGCTGCTGCGGGCTTCACAGATTTTCCGATACGGCTGGTTGTGGGCGAACTGCAACGCATACAGCTCCAGCGCCAACGCGTTGAACTGCGTTTCGTAGCCACCGACGTGAGCAGACTCACATTTTGGTGCTGCGCTTTGCGTCGCTCGTTCCAGGTTGGTGGGGAAACTCCTCACGCCCGCTGCGATGGGAGTGGGTGCGGCAATGAACTCGCGCAAGCGCGCGGCGAAAGACAAAAATTCGGATGCCATGCGGTTTTTATTTGCAGGCTGGTGTTCCGCTACAGCCTGAATGCAAATGCTACCAGAAGATTGCCCCGCGGCAAGAATGGGTTTTAGCCACAAAAATGTCCAAGTGGAGCCAGACTTTTGCTCGAGTTGGACCGCGTCTTGGTAATGCCGCTGTAATGCTCAGCCCGCCTGCTTCCATTTTGCCACAACCTCGGCCACTCCCATTTGGTTCTGGTTCCTGGTTTATTCGCGCAGCTTCACGCCTTGCAGTTTCGCTGTGAAATTGATGAAGCCCTCGGCTTGGCTCTGCAATCGTTCCAACAAATCCGGATCCGACAAACGCCCGTTCGCATCGAGCAGTTTGCCAATGCCCGACAAGAAAACGCGCTCGGGATAAAGGTAGGCATTGCGATAGCCAAAGATGGCCTGCAATTGCTCAACCGGGCGGAGCGCACCCCAAATTCCGGCCGCCACCCCCGTGAAACACACCGGACGTCGCTCGAAACTCTCCGGGAACTTGAGCATATCGATGAAATACTTGAGCACGCCCGGAAGGCCGCCGTTGTATTCGGGCGTGACGACGTGCAGCCCGGTCGCCTGCAACACCGCGTCGGTGAAAGGCTGAAAACTTGCCGGCTTTACCGCATAACTGGACGCCAAAAAGATCTCGGCCGGCAATTGAGCGAGATCAATGACTCGCACCGGAGTTTTTAGTGCCGCGTAAATAGTTTCAATTTGGGCGGCAACCTTGCGCGTATTGCTGCCCGGTCGATTCGTGCCAACCAAGAGGGTAATCATGCAACCACTTTAAAGGATCGAAGACGACAGGCAAGAACTCACCCGCAAGAAATGTTTGCTTGAGCGCACCCTGAAATAGGGTCTCCCCGGATAGCCGAAGTGGCGGAATTGGCCTGCCAAAAAGGCAAACCCACTCCCGCCTTGCCCAAACCATGCGGCCCTTGACCGCACCCTGGCACAGCCGCGCACTGCCACTTGAGCGCCCGGACAGCGTACTCCTGCTTTCGTCCGACCAGATCCGCCAGCACCAGCGG
>JANOHH010000310.1:0-1579 GCA_031406395.1 Verrucomicrobiota bacterium
TCATCATCGTCCGCCGTCGTCCGGTGGTGTTCCACGCGGGCGATCCGCCGTTGATCGCGTTATTCGGCCTGATGCGCGCGGCGGACTTACCGGAATGGTTTCGCGGCCAAACCTGGGTTGAATCCGAACTCATCATCCGCACCCGCACCGGCGAGATTCACCCGGAGTATTCGGCGTTGAAACTGGCCATTGGCTTTCCACCGTGAGCGGGCTGCCAGGAGTTTGCTCGGGCAAGATCGTTTCTGGAAAATGTTTTTGCTCCAGCTGCCCCCAATCGTTAGGCTCAACGAATGTTCAAACTTAGATGCGGAATCGTTGGCGGAATTTTGTTTCTGGTCCTTGGATTGGCCCTGCCTATGGCCGAAGCGGCATTGCCCAAAGTGGGATTGCGTGAGGTGTTCCCGGCTTTGACCGTGGATCGCCCGATGTGGCTCGCGCAAGCGCCGGACGGTACGGACCGAGTTTTTATCGTGGAGCAGCGTGGGCGCATTCTCATCGTTCGCAAAGGCGGCGACGGCGCGGATGCAAAGGAGTTTTTGAATATCGAGGACCGGAAACCCTTGGTGGAAAATGAAGAGGGTTTGCTCGGCCTTGCGTTTCATCCCGGCTTCAAATCGAACGGTCTTTTCTACGTTTATTACAGCCAGCAAAATCCCCGGCGAAGCGTGATCAGCGAATTCAAAGTCTCGGCCACGGACCCGGCCAAAGCTGATCTCGCGTCCGAGCGAATCCTGTTGGAAGTCCCGCAGCCGTACTGGAATCACAATGGCGGGCAGGTGAGTTTTGGGCCAGACGGTTTTCTCTACATCGCTTTCGGCGACGGCGGGGCGTTCAATGATCCCCATAACAACGGTCAAAACACTGCGTCGCTGCTGGGCAAGATCTTGCGGATTGACGTCAACACGCGTTCGATGTCTGGTTCGGACGACAAAAAGAAGGAGCTGGCGTACGGAATTCCCAAGGACAACCCGTTCGTCGGCGAGCCGGACAAATACGGCGTGCGCAAGGAGATCTATGCGTTGGGCTTGAGGAACGTGTGGCGCTTCAGTTGGGATCGCGAAACGGGCGACCTCTGGGCCGGCGACGTAGGTCAGGACGACTGGGAGGAAATTGACATCATCGTCAAGGGCGGCAACTACGGCTGGTGCGTGCGCGAAGGCGAGCATGCTTTCAAACCCGGCCCGGACAGCGCGCGGTTCGTTGAACCGGTCATCGAGTATCCGCACCGGCCCGACCAGATGGCGAAGGCGCGGTTCCCGGAGCACACCACCGGCCTGAGCGTCACGGGCGGCTATGTTTACCGCGGGCGACAATTCCCAGCGTTGCGCGGCGTTTACATTTACGCCGACTTCGCCGTGGGCACGATCTGGGGACTGCGCTACCGCGACGGCAAGGTTACCGAGCAGGGCACGCTGCTGGCGCAGCCAAAGAATGTCGCGAGTTTTGCCGAAGATCGCGACAGTGAGATCTACGCGCTGATGATGGACGGCAAGATTTATCAGATCACCGCGCCATGAGGGCAGCGTCGGTTTCAGGCCCGCAGCGTCTTATTTCCCCGTAGGAGACGACGTGAGGGGAA
>JANOHH010000321.1:0-6401 GCA_031406395.1 Verrucomicrobiota bacterium
AGCGCAGTGGTCGCCGGCACGCAAGGGTTCACCAAGACCGGCGCGGGCTATCTAACCCTGAACGGAAACAGCACCTTCACCGGCACGGCCGTCGTTCAAGCGGGAACGCTGGAAGTCCAGAACAAGTCCGGCGACACGCCCTATTCCGTTGCCCAAGGTGCGACTTTGAAAATTGGTTACAGCACGGGCGGCGGTTATGCCAACACGAGCCTGACGATCAGTGGCGATGGCGCTTCGACTCCCACCGGGTTCTATCTCAATGGCGGGAGAAATTACAACTCCAGCGGCCAGATCGTCCTGCAGACCGCTCCGACCACCATCCGGCGTTATGGCGCCGGACTAGCGGGCATCGGCATTTTCGATATCAACGGCACGGGACTCTGGTGTACCGCCGCAGCGTCCGGTTCAGCTATTGATCCGAACATCCAGATGATCAGTTCCGGCTACGGAATGTCGGTCCAGGTGGATGCGGGTGCGAACAACGGTTTGGGCGATCTCACCCTCAATGGCCCCCAGAACGTGGGCAGCCTGGGCTTTTACAAACGCGGTGGGGGCTCATTGGTTTTGAAGGGCACGGCCACCAGCGGCAATACCGCACTCAACCTTCAAGGCGGCACTGTGATCTGCGGTGCGGTCAATTGCATCGGTGCGAATGCGACGGTGCGGATTTCGAGCGCCGCCAGCCTGCTGCTCAACGGGTTCAACCAGAGCATCGCTTCCCTCAACGCTGCCGCCGGCAGCACAGTGAGTTTTGGCGGCACCAACACGCTCACGGCAGCCACGGCCACACTCGCGGGGGCGCTGAAGATGTCCATCGCCAAGGGTGTCTCCACCGACGCCAGCAGGTTGGTAACAGCGAATGCGCTCAGCTACGCCGGTTCCCTGACCGTGACCAACCTCGGCCCGAACGCTTTGGCGGCGGGCGACACCTTCACGCTCTTCAGTGCCCCCAGTTATGCGGGCGCCTTCACCAGCTTCTCCCTGCCGAGCTTGCCGGTCGGGCTGATTTGGGACACCAGCCGTTTGGTTACGAACGGCAGGTTGGCGGTGGTGTCAATCTACACGCCACCCGTGATCGTCCCGGGCGCAACCGTCGCCGGCGGCAATTTCAACTTCCAATTCACCGGCACGGTGGGCCAGCATTACCGCGTGGAGTTTACGCCTGTGCTGCCCGTCAGCGGATCGTGGCCGATCCTGACCGACATTCTCTCGCTCGCCGCATCACCGTTTGCGGTGATTGATCCAGCCACCAACACGCAACGGTTTTATCGCGTCAGTTTAATTCCATGAAAAAAATCCTCGCCCTTTCCACCCTCTGGCTCACGGCGCTCACGGTCAGTGCGGCCCCGCTCCGGATTCCCGCGTTCAGCGCGTATCTGGACCCGAATCCGGAGGGCGCGGAGGTCTCGCAGCAATCCGGCATCACTGACTGGAAAGACCCGGCGCTGAAAGTGTCGTGGTTCGGCGAAATCAAAACGCCCGGCAAACTCGACGCCGCGCTCGCGTTGCGGTTGCCGAAGGGCGAGCAATCCAAACTTCGCCTGACCGTCGCCGGCCAGTCGCGCGAAATCACCGCCACCGGTGCGGGCGAGGATTTGGTGACTGTGAGTTTCGGTTCGTTCGACCTCGCGAAGCCAGGCTATCAACGCTTCATGCTCGAATCCCTCAACGCGGCCGGCAAGTACACCGGCGACCTGGATGCACTGTTGCTCGATGGGTCGGCGACGAGATATGCGCATTTCAACCTCAAGGAGAGGCGCAATGCCGCCTCCGTCCATCTCGTGTATCCGGTGTCGCGCGAAACGAACGTGCAGGCGTTCTATTGCGAAATGACCGGGGTGGAAGAGCCGCTTTGGACTTACTACATGGCCTGTGGTTGGCATCGGGGCTATTTCGGCATGCAGGTCAACAGCCCCACCGAACGGCGGATTATTTTCAGTGTCTGGGACAGCGGCAACGAGGCAGTGGAGCGCAGCAAGGTCGGGTCGGCCGATCGCGTTTCGCTCGTGGCCAAGGGCGAGGGGGTTTATTCCGGGGACTTTGGCAATGAAGGCACGGGTGGCCACAGCCACTTAAAGTTTCAGTGGAAGACCGGCGAGAAACAACGTTTCCTAGTCACCGCCAAACCGGTGGACGCAACGCACACGATTTATGCCGGCTACTATTTTCGACCGGACAAGAAGGAATGGATGCTGATCTCCAGTTGGAAAGCGCCCAAAGAAGGCGGTTACCTGCGCGGCCTTTACAGTTTCAGCGAAAACTTCGGCGGCAGCAACGGTCACCTCGTGCGCAAAGCGCTTTACGGGAATCAATGGCTTCAAACCGACGCCGGCCAATGGTTGGAACTCACCACCGCCAGCTTCAGTCACGACCCGACCGGCAAGGCCGACCGGCTGGATCGTTTCATGGGCGTGGAGAACGGCCAGTTCTTCCTGAGCCACGGAGGGTTCGTGGAAGGCTTCACGAAATACGGCGAGAAATTTCCCCGCCCCGCCACCGGCCAGCCGCCATCGGACCTGCCGCCGAATCCGTAATTCAAAATGAAAAATGAAAACTTAAGAACCCGTGTGCGGCTGGGGCTCATTTTACATTTTGCATTCTCAATTTTGCATTCAGCCTTTGCCGCCGAGGCTAATCTTCCGCCGCAACCCTGGCACCTGGCCGACATCTGGTGGATATTCGAAAACGCGACCACGAATTTTGAAACGCTGGAAGTGGAAGTGACCGTGGACCGCGATGTGCCGGCGACGTGCAACCTCTACGTCTCGCCCTGTGGCATCGCCAAGATCAACAACCTGGATTTCTACGGCGGCCTGCAGTCGAACATCAACGGCTGGGCCAACGCCACCAACCAGACGCGCATCCATCCCGGCAAGGGCGCGATCTTCTCTCGCTGGTCGAGCGACAAGAAGACGCCCGTCGGGTTGGAAAACGTGCGCGTGGCCGGATCGGATTGCCTGATTGAGAGCGCCGGCTACGAAGGCGAGTTTGCCAGCGTTCGACGGCCGTTTGCGTGGACAAAGGGCACTTACACTTACCAGATTTCCAAAGCACAGACCGAGATCGCCAACGGCCAGACAAATACCTGGTTCACCTGCCGCGTGAAGGATTCCGCCGGCCAGGTTCACGAAATCGGCAGTCTGCGATTCGAGGGAGCGGACTTCACGTTCTGGGCCCGGCACGCCGCGTTCGTGGAAGTTTACTCGACGGAGAAGATACCACAGAGCGACATCCCCGAGGTGAAGGTCACCTTCGGCTACCCGCGCCTCAACGGACAGTGCCCGCAACTGAAATCGGCCCGGGTCGTTCATCCGGCAGCGGGCGAGCAATCCGCCGCGCCGGACGCGGCGACCGCCGTCGCCGATGGCGCAAGCGTGGTGGTAACGCTCGGACCGATTTTTGAGCGCGCCACGAAGGATCGGAAACATGCGCTTGATTTGAAGATGCCGGCCAGTTAGCCCTACGCTTGTTCCATGCTTAACCACTATTCCAATGAATTGATATGAAACCACTCCTCTTCACCATCGCCATCAGCCTCGCCGGTTGGTTGCTGCCCGCGGGCGCGGCTGAAACCTCTCCAGTTTCCCCACCCAAACCGTATGGCCCGGTGCCTACCGAGCGGCAATTGCGCTGGCATGAAATGGAATTCTACGGCTTCCTGCATTTCACGGTGAACACCTTCACTGACAAGGAATGGGGTTACGGCGACGAGAGTGAAGCCGTGTTCAACCCGACGGATTTCGACGCCGACCAGATCGTCAAAGCGGCCAAGGACGCCGACATGAAAGGCCTCATCCTGACCGCCAAACACCACGACGGTTTCTGCCTTTGGCCGAGCCAATACACTGAGCATTCGGTCAAGAACAGCCCCTGGCGCAACGGGAAAGGCGATGTGGTCAAAGAGATTTCCCAGGCCTGCCGGCGACACGACCTCCGGTTCGGCGTTTATCTTTCTCCGTGGGATCGTAATCACGCGGACTATGCTCGCCCCGAATACCTCACTTATTACCGCAACCAGCTCCGCGAACTGCTCACGAACTATGGCGATGTCTTTACCGTATGGTTCGATGGCGCCAACGGCGGCGACGGTTTCTACGGCGGGGCGAAAGAGAAACGCAACATTGACAACACCACCTATTACGACTGGGAAAACACCCGGAAGATAGTCCGCGAACTCATGCCCATGGCGGTCATGTTCAGCGATGCCGGACCGGATATGCGCTGGGTGGGCAATGAGCGTGGCATCGCCGGCGATCCTTGTTGGGCGACGCTCAATGCCGCCAACCGCTATCCCGGCGGCACGAGCGATGGCCTTAATTCCGGCGAACGTCCCGGCACGGACTGGATTCCCGCCGAGTGCGATGTCTCCATCCGGCCCGGCTGGTTTTACCACGCCAAGGAAGATGCCCAGGTCAAAACCCCGACGCAGTTGCTCGACATTTATTATCAATCGGTCGGACGCGGCGCGGACCTCAACCTGAACCTCCCACCGGATCGTCGCGGGCAGATTCACGAAAACGACATCGCCTCGCTGCGGGAATTTCGTCGCATCCTGGACGCCACCTTCGCGAAGGACCTTGCCCATGACGCAAAACTTACCGCGAGCAACACACGCGGCGGCGCAAAGCAATTCGCGCCGAAGAACCTGCTGGATCAAAAACGCGACACCTACTGGGCGACCGACGACCACGTCACCACACCCGAACTCGTAATTGACCTCGGCAAGCCCAAGACCTTCAACGTCGTCAGCCTTCGCGAATATTTACCGCTCGGCCAGCGCATCGATGCTTTTGCGTTGGATCGCTGGCAGGACGGGAAATGGATTGAATTCGCCAAAGGCACGAGCATCGGCAATCGGCGGCTGGTGCGCGGCGACAACATCACAACCGAGAAGGTCCGGTTGCGCATCACCCGGGCGGCTGCGTGCCCTGCCCTTTCGGAAGTCGGGCTGTACGTGGAGCCATCCCCGACTTCGACCACGAAACCCCAGGCGACGAAGTGACACGGAGTGATTCACCATATTTCGCTCGGCGGCTGCCCGACCCGATGCCTTGATATGAAATGGGTGCTTAATTTCGCGTTGGCGATGCTGCTGACTGCCGCTGCCTTCGGAGAGGACCGACCCAACATCGTCTTCATTCTCGCCGATGATCTGGGCTACAGTGATTTGAGTTGTTACGGTCAGAAGAGGTTCTCAACGCCGAACATTGACCGTCTGGCCGCCGAAGGCATGAAGTTCACGGCCCATTACTCGGGTCACAACGTCTGCGCGCCGGCGCGCTGCGCCCTCATGTCCGGCAAACATCCCGGCCACGGTTACATCCGGGAGAACCGCGGCGGTCTCGGCCCGGAGGGCGAAGGCCAGGAGCCGGTGCCGGTGGGGGAACTCAAACTCCCGCTCACCCTCAAGCAACTCGGCTACACGCTCGGCGGTTTCGGCAAGTGGGGACTGGGTGGCATCGGCACCAGCGGCGATCCGCTCCGGCAAGGCTTCGATACTTTCTATGGCTACAACTGCCAGGCCGTCGCGCACAATTATTATCCGACGCACCTGTGGTCGAACTCAACGCGTGTCGTGCTCGACAATCCCAAATTCGGCGCGCACCAGAAACTCCCCGCCGGTGCGGACGCCAACGCCGCGGCCAGCTACGCGCAGTTCAGCGGCCACGATTACGCCCCCGACCTCATCGGCCGGCAGGCGTTGCACTTTGTCCGCGACAACCAAAAACGACCCTTCTTCCTCTATTACCCAACCACCGTTCCGCACCTCGCGCTGCAAGTGCCGGCGGATTCACTCGAGGAATTTACCGGTCGTTATCCCGAAACGCCCTACGCCGGCGGCCGCGGCTATCTGCCCCAGCGCGCGCCCCGGGCAGCCTACGCGGCGATGATCACGCGCCTGGATCGCGAAGTCGGCCGGGTGCTGCAACTGATCAAGGACCTCGGGCTCGACGGACGGACAATCTTCGTTTTCACCAGCGACAACGGCCCGCTCTACGACCAACTCGGCGGCACGGACACGGAATTCTTCAACAGCGCCGGCGGGTTCCGCGGACGCAAGGGTTCATACTACGAAGGCGGCTTCCGCGTGCCGTGCGTGGTGCGCTGGCCGGGCAAAATCAAAGCCGGAGCGGTGAGCGACCGCGTGACTGGCTTCGAGGATTGGATGCCCACCCTGCTCGAACTCATGGGCGAAGCGAGCGCCACACCGAAAGGGATCGACGGCGTGAGCTTTGCGCCCACGCTCCTCGGCAAAAAGCAGGACGCGCGTCCGTTTCTCTACCGCGAGGCCCCCGGCTACGGCGGTCGGCAGTGTGTGCGCGTCGGCGATTGGAAACTCGTGCGTCAACACCTCAACCCCGGCCCGCGCCAGGCGAACCCACCCGCGCCAACCACCGAAC
>JANOHH010000323.1:0-1800 GCA_031406395.1 Verrucomicrobiota bacterium
AGTCGAGCCGGCCAGCGCCTCGGGCCCATGCCCCCGAGACCTCGACCGGCTTGCCAGGGCCGCGATCCGCGTAAAAGGCTTCGCCTCACGCGGCTGCAGCCCGGTCCAGAAACACTTTCCAGTTCACCCACACGCGATTCATTCGTGTTGCATACAGCTGCCGGATCGTTCCTAGCGGAGCCTCCGGCTCCAGTTTTTTGCGGACGTGCGTCTGGGGCGGAGGCGCCAAAATATTTACTTCGTTCTCGAGCGATCTGGTTGCGCCCCGAACGCCGTCACCAGTATGTTGGCCGAAATGAAATGCTCGCTTCGTGCGTCGTGGTCTCCGCCCGGCACCGCGCCGCGATTTCTGAGTCCTTCGAGTGCTACCCCGAAGCCATCGAGAGCGGTCGCTGGACTTGGTTTTGGCCCTTTCACAGCCGCGCTGGGAAAGAGAATTGGAGGCAAGAGGTTGATGAGTGCTTCGGCTCTTGTTTTTGCCATCGTGGTTGCTGGCTGCGCGTCGGCGCCAACGACTAATCCGCAAGCGGACTGTCCGGCGGAGAGAGGGCAGATTGAAGCCCGCCTGCGAGAGATCTTCGATGCAGCGGAGAAGCAGGACCTGTCTCGGTTGGACAGCTATCATCTTTACGGCCCGAAGTTCACCAAGTTTCCGGCTGCGCCGGTTGGCCGACAAGACACCGCCGTCGCCCGAAAAGGTGAGCATGATGGGTTGGTCGCCATCAGTACCTTGGCAATGCAAGCCGATGAATTGAAGATCGATGTCTTTGGCGATGTCGGAATTGCCACCTTTGTCCTCAACTCCCGCTTCAAGGCCGGAGGCGGCCCAATCGAAAGGCAGGAACGGGGAACGCTGGTTTTCGTCAAAGACCACGGCGCTTGGAAAATCGCGCACGAACATTTTTCGCCTTTCAAAGTCAGTCCGTGATCCATTCTCGACCACTCAATCCCGCGCGCTCCATCGCACCGCCCGGCTTCTTCGCCCGGTGCGGAGAGGAAGAACGGAGGCGCCTTTCAAAAACAACCTGCCTTGCCAGGACCAGCCGCTGAGCTCGCTCGACCCACCTATGCCCCAAACTAAACCGGCCGTTCCGTACGCAGACACGTTTTGGGTCCTCCCGAACCAGTTCCTGGCCGGCGAGCATCCAACCGAACACGACGAGGCCAGCACCATCGCGACGCTGAATGGGCGCTTGGATGCCGGCATCCGGACCTTTATCGACCTGACGGAGGAGCAGGAGGTGAAAGGCTATTATCGGCTTTTGCGCACCGAGGCGGGCAGTCAGCGGATTGCTATCACCTTTCTTCGGATACCCATTCCGGACCAGGGCGTGCCATCGGTTTGGACGCTGAACTGCATCCTCGACGTGATCGACCGTTCCGTGGCCGCCACCAACCCGGTCTTTGTGCACTGCTTCGCCGGGATCGGTCGCACGGGCACGGTAGTCGGCTGCTATCTCGTCTCTGGCCGGAAACGGGTGTTTTTGGGAATGGGGTGGCCGAGGGGTTGTTGCGGCGGCGGGTGGATACGCTCCGGCGCTCGCCTCTGTCGCAGTTTGAAGCGCTCACCCCGTTTGATCTCTATGCCGGAGACGGTCATTATTCGGAACACGCGACGCATGATCCGATGATCGGGGAAACCCGCTGGCCGACGGGCCACTTCTTCGCGCTCAATCTGAAAAATCTGAGTCTCTTGCCACTGGTCTTGGCGGATTTGGCGGAACGCAAAAAGGAACATGATCTCCGAGCACTCAAGCGGCAGAGCGTGACGAGGCTGCGTCAGGGCGCGGGCAAGGGCCG
>JANOHH010000336.1:0-3182 GCA_031406395.1 Verrucomicrobiota bacterium
TACGCTTCGCGGCTCGTGTTCACGAACTTGCCTTCGAGCGCTTCCTTGGGGGCGAAGGCGACCGAGTGAAGCAGCAGATGCAGCTTGCCAAATTTCTCACCGACAGTTTTGAAGACGTTGGCGATGTCGTCGTCTTTGGTGACGTCGCACGGCATGAGCAACGTATCACCACCAAACGTGCCGGCGAGCTCCTCCACGTTTTCCTTGAGGCGATCCCCCTGATAGGTAAAAGCGAGCCTGGCCCCTTGTTTGTGCCAGGCTTGAGCGATGGCCCAAGCGATGGAGCGTTTGTTCGCGACGCCGAAGACGATTCCCAGTTTTCCTGTGAGTGCTGACATAATTAAGCTGAATCGTCAAATGGCTTGATGGTTGAGCCGCGATTCAGCGCCAGCATGAACCTCCCGGTTACGTTAATCAAGTTTACCCTTTGGGCAGTGTCACGTTAGGAACACACCGGGTAAACAGTTTGTCGCCGAATTTCAGCCGGTACTTTTGCGGCTGCCTTTTGCGGCTGCAAAAACTGCTGAATGCTAACCTGCGCCCAAGGATGTCCTGATTACGCGTAACGATCCGGCGAGCGCTGATTCAAATTGAACGCTGACTTCTCGCCGCTCAGAACGCACATGATCAGGCCGATGACGCCGCTCTTGATGAGCGCTTCGATGTGCTGGGCCGTCGCGTCAAGGTCGAGCGATTGATCGCGTTTGAGTTGGGTGGTGACCGCGGGAAAGACGCCTTGCCAGTAGGGTTTCATTGGGAGGGTGGATTTGGTTTCGCGAAAGAATTTAACGCCGGTTCATCAAGTCCTCGATCGCGTCGGCTTCGATAGGGATGTCGGCCATCAGATCACATTGTCCGGTTTCGGTGACGAGGATGGTGTTTTCCAGGCGGACCCCGAAGCCTTCTTCCTTGATGTAAATCGCCGGCTCGCACGTCAGCACCCAACCGGGCGCGATTTTGAGATGGTTGTAAGTGACGTCGTGCACGTCGAGGCCGATGGGATGCGAGACGCCATGCATGAAAAACGGGTTCACTGCGGGATGGTCCGGAGTGGCCTTCCGGACCTGCGCCGGCTTCAACAAGCCGAGGTCCACACATTCCTTCGCCGTCAGCGCTTCACATTCCGCGCGCAGGTCCTTTGTGGTTTTGCCCGGCACCATCGCCTGGACCATCTGGCGAAACACGCGCAGCACGGCGTTATAGACCTGCCTCTGACGGCGCGTGAACCGTCCGCTCACCGGAAGCGTGCGCGTAAGGTCGCTCATATAGTTACCAAGGCCCGCCGCGACATCGAGCAGGAGTAAATCACCCTTCCGGCACGGCTGATCATTTTGGGTGTAGTGGAGAATATTGTTGTTCGCGCCGCCCGCGATGATGGGTGGATAAGCAAACTGCCCCTGGTGCCGGATGAACTCATGCGCGTACTCCGCTTCCACCTCGGCTTCATTCACGCCGGGCTTCACGAACCGGCCCACGCGCTGGAAGCCCTTGCCCGTGAGATCGCACGCCGCCCGGAGGGCGGCGACCTCATGCTCCGACTTCACCACGCGCAACCCATGCATCACCCGTGCGAGCCGTTCGTAACGATGCAATGGGAACATCCGCCGGCATTCACGAACAAATCGCGCATCCCGGGTTTCCACTTCGATACCGGCGCGCTGATGTTCGTTACTGTTGAGATAGATAATTTCCGACTCGCAGGCGATCTGGCGAAAGAGCGTCGGAAACTCCGTGAGCCACTTCACATTCTTGATGCCGGAGATCTTAGTGGCCTGCGCTTGGGTGAGCTTGTAGCCTTCCCAAATGGCGAGCTGCTCGTTGGGCTGACGCAGGAAAAGGATTTCGCGATGATTCGGATCGAAAGCATCGGGCGCGAGCAACAGCATCGTTTCCTCCTGATGGATGCCCGTCAGATAATAAAGATCGGCGTTCTGGATATGCCCCATCGTGCCGTCCGCATTGGTGGGCATGATGTCGTTGGCATTCAAAACCGCCACGGCCCGGGGCAGCAAAAGTGGGATGAGCCGCTCACGATTGAGCGCGAAGAGGGCGGTGGGCAAGGGGAGGGGCTTCATGTTCGGGTCACCAGTTTCCAGCTGGAGCCAGTGTAGGGGGCAGCTGGGAGAATTGAAACAATTTCAGCCACGGGGCAAGGTGCCACGGCGCAACCACACCAACCCGCCCAGGCCGCAGAGCAGCAGCACACTGACGGCGACGGCCCCGCTGTTTGCCGACCCCGGAAGGAAATGCAGCGAGGCCGCCCCGACCGCCGGCCCCACAAAATTCCCAATGCCGATGGCCGCTTCGTGAATGCCGCCGTGTTCGCCCTTCGTATCGCCCACGTCCATCGAATAGAAGAGCGAAGAGTAATAAATGAGTCCAAGCGCCAGGCCCAAAACCATCTCGGCGACGACCATGACCGCCAGCTGGGGCACCAGCAGAATCGCGGCAAATGCGACCACGAGCGCGAGGTAGGCCGCCAACAACCAGCGGAATCGGTAATGCCAGCCGGGCCAATACCACAGGCCGAAGAACGCCGCGAGCCGCGCAAAACACCACACCGAACAGAAGACCCCGGCCAGCGTGGTGGAAAGACCCAACCGCTGGGCCACCCCCGGCATGACGGCAACGAGCGTGTTGATGGCGATGTAGGAAAACGGATTCGCCAGCCACGCCATGCGGAGGAACGCCCGGCCGGTTTCGGGCGGACGAGGATGCGAAGCCGTCGACTGCTCGCCAGCGGAAACGGCATCTGAAATCTTGCCCACGGTTGAAGCATTCACGGCCCCCGCAAGCCAGAACGTGATGGCAAGTTGGCCGCCCAGCAGCGCAATCGGCACGTAAAACATGCTGTCCAAACCGAGCTTGTCGAGCATCGCTCCGCCGCTGAAATACGCCAGCGCGCCGGTCCCGGCCCAAACGACATTGTAAATGCCGAGGTTCCTTTGCAAGCCCGGATAGTCCTCACCCTCGCTGACCAGCCCTTCGAGCGTCGGCCAGGTGAAACACATGCCGATCGTGGTGACGAGCATGACGGCGATATGTCCAGCCGCGGAATCCACGACGAACCAGCCCACACTCAATGCGCCAATCATAATGGCGAAACCGAGTTTAAGCGCCATGAAGTATCCTACCCGCTGCGCAAAGCGGCCACCGAAAATGGCCGCCGGCACGTAAATCAA
>JANOHH010000342.1:0-4387 GCA_031406395.1 Verrucomicrobiota bacterium
AACAACGCACCCGCGCCATTCTAGACGCCGTGCAAGTGCGTGGTGACGAAGCGGTATTGGAACTGACCGAGCGCTTCGATGGTGCGAAACTCACCGCCGATCAACTCGCCGTTACGCAGGCGGAACTGATGGCTGCATCGCTCAAGGCGGATCCATCCTTGCGCCAGGCAGTGGCCGAAGCGGAAGCCAACATCGCGAACTTCGCAAAGAAATCCCGGCGCAAGGATTGGTGGATGCGCAACTCTCATGGCGCAATCGTGGGCGAAAAATTTGATCCCTTCGAGCGCATCGGCATTTACATCCCCGGCGGAACCGCGCCGCTGGTTTCGACCGCATTGATGACCATCACGCTGGCGAAAGTCGCAGGCTGCCCGGAAATCGTCGTCTGCACGCCCTGTGGCGCGGATGGTTCGATCAATCCTGCGCTCCTGTTCGCGGCGCGGGCGGCGGGGGCCACGGAGATTTACCGCATCGGCGGGGCGCAGGCCATTGCCGCCCTGGCGTACGGCACCAAGACAATTCGTCCGGTGCAAAAGGTTTTTGGCCCGGGCAACGCTTATGTCGTCACAGCCAAGCGATTGCTGGTCGGCTACGTGGCGATTGATCTGCTCCCGGGTCCGAGCGAAGTGCTCGTACTGGCTGACGACACGGCCAACCCGCGGTACGCTGCGGCCGACTTGCTGGCCCAGGCCGAGCACGGTTCCGGACACGAGCGCGTCTGGCTCGTCACGACGTCGGCGAAATTACTCAAGACGGTCGAAAAGGAGATCGCCAAGCAATTGCCCAAGCTGGCGCGGCGCGAATTCATTCAGCGCGCTTTGGACAACAATAGTTGGTTGATTCAGGTGAAATCCCTCGACGAGGCGGTGGCGCTGGTGAATCGGCTCGCTCCCGAACATTGCGAAGTGATGACGCGCAAGGCCGGCGATGTGAGCCGTGGCATCGTGACGGCGGGCGCGATTTTTCTCGGCCCGTGGTCGCCGACGGTGCTGGGTGATTACGTGGCCGGCCCGAGCCACACCTTGCCAACGGGCGGCGCCGGTGCGTCATTCGCCGGCCTGACGGTGGATCAATTCCAACGCCGCACCAGCGTCGTCGAATACACCCGCGCCGCGCTCAAGCAAGCGGTGCCGGCCGTGAAAAAGTTTGCCGAAATGGAAGGCCTGAGCGCACACGGAAAGTCGGCGCAGGTGCGACTCAAGTAAACTCTTCGCCGGGGGGGCCGAAAGCATCCCGCGTCCAAGAGGTCGAGCGCACACGGCCTTGTTCGAGTACGAAACATTTCCCGACGACAAAGCGGAAAAGGCCTTGGAACGCAACCCCGCCTCCGCCGGGTGGGGACTCAAGAAAAGTTCTTCGTGCTGCTTGCGTGCCCGCTACTTGTAATGAAACCCCAAGCGGTTTGAATAAACCGAACCCATGTAAACCGACGCGCATCGCAGTAGCGGCGACGCCACGTCGCCACGAGGTGAAAGCGACGCCTTCGTCGCTTGAATACTGCGCATCAAACGGTGGGGCGGGCTTCCGTCCACGACGGGGGCGTCGCTGCCAAGCCCAAGCGACGAGGCGTCGCGTCTACTTGCGCACGGACTGCATGGATTCGGATAATAGAGCCAGCCGAGCAGGGTCAGCCCGACCACGGTGACGAGGGTGAAGTGAATTCGTCCAACCAGACCCCAGTACTTTCCCGTCCAAGCGCGGACGCTGAACCACCCCGTAGCCGCGAACAGGGGATTGTCACCAACGGCCACCACAGAGTGATGTAGTCGTTCATCGGTTCAGTGCTGGTTTTGTTCATCAAGGATTCCCGCCGGAGTGCGTTGGCCGCTGCGCTCCATCGGGTAGCAATCTCAATGTGTGCCGCGTGGGGCCGGGGAGGAGCGGCCCCGGTTCGCCGCGGACCCAGGCTGCATGACCGGCGCGATAATAAGGCGACAGGAAATGTCCGCTCTGGCCGGCGATCATCTGAAACAGGCCTTGTTCCTCGTGGCCGGGTGAAACCACCAACCGCTCGCTCGCGCCCCCTCCTCCGTCGTGAACCCGCGGCATGTTCTCGCCGCCGCCACATCCCTCCATGCCCGCGTCCAGCCAGCGCGACAGCCCAGGTATCGCCGACGAGAACATGTGCTGAACGGGACGATTGACGCGATCACCCCACGTCGCGCGATGCAGATCGCCGCCGTGAGTGGCCCGGAGTTCCTTTACCACGTCGCGGAGAGCGGTAAGCAGCAAGTCGTCGTAGCTGGCGAAGCGGGGGTTGAGCAGGTGCGGCGGTCGGGTTTCAAACAAAGCCCACACCGGGCGCTCGGCTCCATCCCAGAATCGCGCGATGCGTTCGGCCGACAACTTGGCCGCGCGCGTGGTCAGGGGTTCAAAGACATACTCCAAGGTCGTCCCGCGAAACCCGCGGAGCAGACGGTAGGCGACGGAATCCGGCGTCGCACGACCGTTCCATTTCGACACCAACTCGATGATTTCAGTGACGTTGGTCGGTAGCGCCGCCTGAGCTTTGGGATCGCGCAGCGTGGTGAGCAAAAGTTCCCGCCAGCGTTCGAGCAACCGGGCGCGGTCGTCCAACTGGATCGCCACCATGTCCGCCGCGGTGGCATTGGTCAGCCCCGCCAGCGCGTCGCGAATTTGCTTCGCCCGTGTCCCCAGTTCACTCGACGCCCCCGCCAGGCGCAGGTAGGCATCCGATCCGAGCTTGCGATGGTTGGCCGAGAAGACCCGCGAAACCTCGGGCGAACCCACTCGCGGATGTTCGGCGGCAGAAAGCCAACCACTCCAGCCATTCGAACCATTCGCCCAGGAGACGATCTCACTACCGGTTTTGCCTACCCGCCGCGGCAACCGGCCCGCGATGGTCCAGCCCACTTTCCCGGCGCGGTCGCCGGCCATGACGTTGATGATCGGGGTGCCGCTCTCGGCCGCGATGCGCAATGCCTCGTCCGTATTGGTCGCCAGCATCAGGTCGAAGAAATGCAGATCCAACGTCTCGGGGCTATTGAAAAGATGCCGGTAAACGAGCGGCTGGCCATCCCAGGCGATGTGCGGATTGCGAGGTGACTTCTCGATCACGGGTCCCCAGACGGTCCAACGCGTTTTGATCTCGACGGGATCGCCCCCTTGCACCTCGATTCGCTCGATTACGTGCTCGAACTCAGCCCAGCCTCCGGGCACGCGATATCGCTCGGGTTGGTTGGGATCAACCTCGACGGCAATTTGATCCACGATGTCCAAATCCGCCGCGGTGGGCGCCCAGGCTACCTTCCGATTGCTCCCGGTCACCACCGCCGGCACCCCCGCGAGCGTCAGCCCGATCACATCATGATCGCGTCCACCTTCCGCCCATTTGAGTCGAACCCGGTAAACCGGACCCGGGATCGAATAGGCCAGATGCATGTCACTGGCCACCATGGCGGAACCGGTCGAAGACACCGAGCCATCCACCGCCCAGCCGTTGCTCCCGGGCTTCACTCCCGGGGAGGAATCCGGCCGCGATTCCGCGGCGAGGAACCATGGCTCAGCGCTCGGTTCGGAGCGAACCCATTCCTTCCACCATTTGGGAAGGGGCTCGTCCCCGGGTTCCCAACCCTTTCTGAAATCAATGACCTCGGGTCCCGGCATGGCTGCCGTCGGGATCACCGAACCGTCCAGGGCCGCGTCCCAATCCGTCCCGCGCGGATAAAAGAAATCGAAAGCCGCCGACCCGATGGCCCGCCGCAGGAGTGTGTCTTGGCGCTCCAACGGCATCGGGCTCAACTCCAGAGCCATGGCAATGACGGCGAGAAAAGTATCCTCGGGCAGCCAGGGCGCGGGCTGGAGACGGAGCACCCAGTATTCCGGAGGGCGCGCACCCAAGGTTGCCAGCCCCGCGTTGACTCCTTCCGAATAAGCCTCGACGAGCTGCCGCTGGTCGGTCGGCAGGGCGGCGAGAGCCTTCTGCGCGGTCTTCCGAAACGAGCGCAGCCGGCTCCATTTATCCTGATCCAGCGCCGCCGGCCCCAACAGCGCCGCCAGTTCGCCCGCCGGCATCCGCCGCACCAAGTCCATCTGGAAGAATCGGTCCTGCCCGTGGACGAACCCGAGGCCATAGGCGACTGCGAGCCGATTGCTGGCGGTGACGGTGGGCACGCCCAGATCGTCCCGCTCAATCACTACTGATGCCTGGAGACCTGCGGCGCGAACTCCTCCGTCGAGCTTCGGCAGGCTAGCGCGCAACAGCCCGATTGCGACCGCGACAGTGACCAGCACCAGCGCGAGGACAACCCCCGCGACCCAGAGCAGCCAACGAAAGAGACGTTTACGAGTCATAGTGGTGTCAGTTAAGTGCTTTTTTGATTCCGACCATTGGAGCAATAGGATGTGCCGTCGAACGTCTGTATTC